>NZ_JBXAST010000005.1:0-101432 GCF_058809645.1 Azospira sp. MPR-E4
GGGTAGTCGGGCATGGGCGCCATTTTACGTCAGCCGGCCCGCCGCCGAGCCGGGGGGAACGGCGGAAAAATATCCCTTGCCTGTTGTGGATTTATCTTATCTCCATGTTTTTAAATGAATTGTTGTGGAGTGCCCCTTTTTGCGGCAGAGCAAGAAAAACCCTTGTCCCAGCCCGACTTAGACAATTTGATGACAGGCTATCCACAAAGTTATCCACAGGTTTTGTGGATAAGCCGGGATAAGCCCGCCCCGGGCCTGCCATGCCGGTGGAAAATTCCTCCGGGATGCCGGGCCCGGGGCGGGCCGGGCAAAGGGACGCTCCGGCCGGGCTGCCGCCGGGCGGGCGGGACTTGCCCGAAGCATGAGGGGCAGGCTAAAGTTGCGGGCTTAAAAAGACCCTTCGGAGGTTCCGTGTTCGCCATCATCCAGGCTGCTGGCTGGCCCATCTGGCCCCTGCTGTTCGCATCCATCATCGCCCTTGCCCTCATCATCGAACGTCTGGTGGCCCTGCGCCGCAGCAAGGTGGCTCCCGAAGGATTGCTGGCCCGGGTCGTCGGCGAAGTGCGCCAGGGAACCGTCAATGAAGCCGCCATCAACGCCCTGGAACAGGGTTCGCCCCTGGGCCGGGTGCTGGCCGCCGGCCTGCGCAACGTCAAGAGCAGCCGCGAAGTGATGAAGGAATCCATCGAGGAAGCCGGCCGCGGCGTCACCCACGAGCTGGAGCGCTACCTCACCACCCTCGGCACCATCGCCTCCATCAGCCCCCTGATGGGCCTCTTCGGCACCGTCGTCGGCATGATCGAGATCTTCGGCTCCCAGGCGCCCACCGGTGCCAACCCCATGCAGCTGGCCCACGGCATTTCCATCGCCCTCTACAACACCGGCTTCGGTCTGGTGATCGCCATTCCCGCCATGATCTTCTGGCGCCACTTCCGCGCCCTGGTGGACAGCTTCGTCATCGAGATGGAGCAGCAGGCGGTGAAGCTGGTGGAAGTGGTCCACGGCGAACGTAACTGAGCGGGCGCCCGATCATGCAATTCCGTCAAGGCCGCCACCGGGAGGAGCCGGAGATCAACCTGATTCCGTTGATCGACGTGCTCCTGGTGATCATCATCTTCCTCATGCTCACCACCACCTACGCCAAGTTCTCCGGCCTGGAAATCAATCTGCCCACCGCCGATTCCTCCCAGAATCCGGAGCAGCCCCAGGAAGTCAGCGTGGCCGTCACCGCCAGCGGCCAGGTGCTGGTCAACAAGTCGCCCCTGAGCACGCCCGACGTGCCGGTCATCGCCGAGGCCCTGCGCCGGGCCGCCGGTAGCCAGAAAGACCCGGTCATCGTCATCAATGCGGACGCCAAGGCCACCCACCAGAGCGTGGTGGACGTGATGCAGGCGGCCCAGAGCGCCGGCTATCCCCGCATCTCCTTCGCCACCCAGGCGCCCCAGAAATAAGGCATGGCCCTAGGCCCGCGACTGCAGAAGTTCTGGTTTCGCGGCGCCTTGCCGCGCCGGGGTGATGGCGCTCCGGCCTGGTTCGACACCCTGCTGTTCAATCTGCTGACCCCCATCTCCTGGCTGTTCCGGGGCCTGACGGCCCTGCGCCGCCTGGCCTTCCGCCACGGCTGGCTGGGTTCGGCGCGCCTGCCGGTGCCCGTGGTGGTGGTGGGCAACATCATCGTCGGCGGTGCCGGCAAAACTCCCCTGACCCTCTATCTGGCCCGACAGCTGCGGGCCGCCGGCCTGCGTCCGGGCATCGTCAGCCGCGGCTACGGCAGCGCCCAGGAGGGCGTGGCGGCCGTCAGCCCCGAGGCGACGCCCGCACAGGTGGGCGACGAGCCCCTGCTGCTGGCCCGGGAAAGCGGCTGTCCGGTATGGATCGGCCGGGACCGGGCGGCGGCGGCCCGGGCCCTGCTGGCGGCATCCCCCGATTGCAACCTGATCCTCTGCGACGACGGCCTGCAGCACTACCGCCTGGCCCGGGACGTGGAAATCGCCGTGTGCGACGTGCGCGGCCTGGGCAACGGCCGCCTGCTGCCGGTGGGCCCCCTGCGGGAGCCGCGGCAGCGCCTGGCCCAGGTGGATGCGGTAGTGGGCAACGGCATGGCCGCCGAACTGCTTTTCTCCGCCAAGGCGGCGACGCCGCCCCTGTTCCGCATGGACCTGCGGCCCGCATCGTTCCATGGCCTGCAGGACCCGTCCCGGCAATGCAGCGCCGCCGACCTGGCCGGCAAGCGGCTCTACGCCGTGGCCGGCATCGGCCATCCCCAGCGCTTTTTCCGCACCCTGGCCGAGTTGGGTCTGACGGTGGAGGCCCGGGCCTTTCCCGACCACCACGCCTACACTGCCGCCGACCTGGCCTTCGCCCGGGACGGCGTGCTCCTTACCACCGCCAAGGATGGGGTAAAATGCGCGGCCATCTACGGGGGTGAAGCCTGGGTGTTGCCGGTGGACGCCCAGCTGACCCCCGACCTATCCGCTTTTGTTCTGGAGAAAATCAATGGACGCACGGTTGCTGGACATCCTGGTCTGCCCGGTGTGCAAGAGTAGTCTGGAGTACCGCAAGGAGCAGAAGGAACTGGTCTGCAAGCCCTGCAAGCTGGCCTTCCCGGTGCGGGACGACATTCCCATCATGCTCGAGGAAGAAGCCCGCACCCTGGGCCAGGACGAAAACTGAGCCCTGCCCGGAATCCCGCCATGCAACGCTTCAAGGTCGTCATTCCCGCCCGCTACGCTTCCTCCCGCCTGCCGGCCAAGCCCCTGCTGGACCTGGGCGGCAAGCCCATGGTGGTGCGGGTGGCGGAACGGGCGGCTCTTTCCGGCGCCGAGGAAATCTGGGTGGCGACCGACCACCGGGAGGTGGAGGCGGCCTGCCGGGCCCACGGCCTCAATGTGCTGCTGACCCGGGACGACCATCCCACCGGCACCGACCGGCTGGCCGAAGTGGTGGCCCTGCGGGGCTGGAGCGACGACACCCTGGTGGTCAATGTGCAGGGCGACGAGCCCCTCATCGAGCCGGAACTGATTTCCGCCACGGCGAACCGCCTGGCCGAGAGCGGGGCCGACATCGCCACCGTGGGCCACGGCCTGTCCGAGGCCGCCGATTTCTTCAATCCCAATATCGTCAAGCTGGTGTGCAAGGCCGACGGCGACGCCCTGTATTTCTCCCGGGCGCCCATCCCCTACGCCCGGGACCATTTCGCCCGGGAAGGCGGCGGTGAAACCCTGCCGACGGACTTCCCCGCCTACCGCCACATCGGCCTCTACGCCTACCGGGCCGCCTTCCTCAAGGCCTACTCCGGCCTGGCCGTCTCGCCCCTGGAGCAGTTCGAATGCCTGGAGCAGCTGCGGGCCCTGTGGCACGGCTACCGCATCAGCGTGGCCATTTCCGATAGCCTGCCGGCCCCCGGCGTGGATACCCCGGAAGATGCGGTGCGCATGCGCAAATGGTTTGACCGAGAAGGAATTTCCGAGTAATTTTCGCTCCTTAAAAAGAGGGGTGAACACAACCCCAGCGGCTTCCCCAAGGCCGCCGCCAGAACAGCGCCAGACCTGTACAAAAACATAAATTCAATCAACGCACTTCTGACTGACATCACGTCATCGCACACATTCCGAGGACTCCATGCGACTGATTCTCCTCGGCGCTCCCGGCGCCGGTAAGGGCACCCAGGCCCAATTCATCCGCGAAAAATTCGGCATCCCCCAGATTTCCACCGGCGACATGCTGCGTGCCGCCGTCAAGGCCGGCACCCCCCTGGGCATCGAAGCCAAGAAGGTGATGGACGCCGGCGGCCTGGTTTCCGACGACATCATCATCGGTCTGGTGAAGGACCGCCTGCAGCAGGACGACTGCAAGGCCGGCTACCTGTTCGACGGTTTCCCCCGCACCATTCCCCAGGCCGAAGCTATGAAGGCTGCCGGCGTGGCCATCGACTTCGTGCTGGAAATCGATGTGCCCGACAGCGACATCATCTCCCGCATGAGCGGCCGTCGCGTGCATGTGGCCTCCGGCCGCACCTACCACGTCACCTTCAACCCGCCCAAGGTGGCCGGCAAGGACGACGAGACCGGTGAAGACCTGATCCAGCGCGACGACGACAAGGAAGAAACCGTCAAGAAGCGCCTGGACGTGTATCACTCCCAGACCAAGCCCCTGGTGGATTACTACGGCAAGTGGGCCGCCACCGGCGACGCCAACGCCCCCAAGTACCGCAAGATCGCCGGCGTCGGTTCCGTGGAAGACATCAAGAACGCGGCTTTCGCAGCGCTGAAGTAAGGGGAGGCGGATCACCATGGCGGTGAAAAACGCCTTCTACGCCCAGTCCGGCGGGCCCACCGCCGTGATCAACGCCTCCGCCTGCGCCGTCATCGAGACGGCGCGGGCCCATCCGGACAAAATCGGCAAGGTCTTCGCCGGGCGCAACGGCATCGTCGGCGCCCTCACCGAAGACCTGATCGACACCAGCCTGGAGTCCCCCGCGGACATCGCCCGGCTGCGCACCACCCCGGGAGCCGCCTTCGGCTCCTGCCGCTACAAACTCAAGTCCATCGAAGAGCACCGGGCCCAGTACGAGCGCCTGATCGAGGTCTGCCGCGCCCACGATATCGGCTATTTCTTCTACAACGGTGGCAACGATTCCATGGACACCGCCTGGAAGGTTTCCCAGCTGTCCGAGAAGATGGGCCACCCGCTGATCTGCGTCGGCGTACCGAAGACGGTGGACAACGATCTGCCTCTCACCGACTGCTGCCCGGGCTTCGGCTCCGTGGCCAAGTATGTCGCCACCTCCATCCGCGAAGCGGGGCTGGACGTGGCCTCCATGGCCCGCACTTCCACCAAGATTTTCGTCCTCGAAGTCATGGGCCGCCATGCCGGCTGGATCACCGCCGCCTGCGGCCTGGCTTCCGGCAGCGGGGCCGATTCCGGCCAGCCGCCCCACATCCTGCTGTTCCCCGAAGTGCCCTTCGACGAGACCGCCTTCCTGGCCCGGGTGCAGCAGTGCGTAGACCGCTACGACTATTGCACCATCGCCGTCTCCGAAGGCCTGAAGACGGCCGACGGCAAGTTCGTTTCCGAGCAGGGCGGCAAGGATGCCTTCGGCCATTCCCAACTGGGCGGCGCCGGCCAGTGGATCGCCCAGCTGATCAAGGACAAGTTGGGCCACAAGTACCACTGGGCCCTGGCCGACTACCTGCAGCGGGCAGCCCGCCACATCGCCTCCAAGACCGATGCCGACCAGGCCTATGCCCTGGGCAAGGCGGCGGTGGAGCTGGCCGTGGCCGGACGCAATGCGGTGATGCCCACCGTGCAGCGCCTCGCCGACGCGCCCTACCGCTGGGAAGTGGGCGTGGCCGAACTGAAGGACGTGGCCAATGTGGAACGCAAGATGCCGGCGGATTTCATCAGCGCCGACGGTTTCCACATCACCGACAAGTGCCGTGCCTACCTGGCGCCCCTGATCGAAGGGGAGGACTATCCGCCCTACCGGCACGGCCTGCCCGATTACGTCAGTCTGAAGAATATTGCCGTGCCCCGGCAGCTGGGAGAGTTCAAGGTGTAAGACCCAGCATCGCCCCGGCGCGGCAGGAAAGGTTTGTTTCTCTGTAGCAAACCGGACCGTAAGGACGGACCATCGCCCGAACGGCCTGAGCTTTACCACTATCTAGGAGGGAGTTCATGTCATCAGGTCTGTTGTTAGCGCTAGTGTGTGCGGTGCTGGCGGTGCTTTACGGCGCCATCTCCAGCAAGTGGATCCTCAGCCTGCCCGCCGGCAACGAGCGGATGCAGGAAATCGCCAAGGCGATCCAGCAGGGGGCATCCGCCTATCTCAACCGGCAATACACCACCATCGGCATCGTCGGTGCGGTGCTGTTCGTCGTCATCGGCATTTTCCTCGCCTGGAGCACCGCCATCGGTTTCCTCATCGGTGCCGTGCTCTCCGGTGCCACCGGCTTCATCGGCATGAACGTCTCGGTGCGGGCCAACGTGCGCACCGCCGAGGCTGCCCGGGGCGGCATCGCCCCGGCCCTGGACGTGGCCTTCAAGGGCGGCGCCATCACCGGCATGCTGGTGGTGGGCCTGGCGCTCCTGGGCGTGGCCGGCTACTACGCCGTGCTCAAGGCCGGCGCTGCGCCCGGCACGGAAATCCACCACATCGTCGAGCCCCTGGTGGGCCTGGCCTTCGGCGGCTCCCTCATCTCCATCTTCGCCCGTCTCGGCGGCGGCATTTTCACCAAGGGCGCCGACGTGGGCGCCGACCTGGTGGGCAAGGTGGAAGCCGGCATTCCGGAAGATGACCCGCGCAACCCCGCCGTGATCGCCGACAACGTGGGCGACAACGTCGGCGACTGCGCCGGCATGGCGGCCGACCTGTTCGAGACCTACGCCGTGACCGTGGTGGCCACCATGGTGCTGAGCGCCCTCATGCTCAAGGGCGTGCCGGCGGCCAACGACAACCTGGTGGTCTATCCCCTGGCCCTGGGCGGCGTCTCCATCATCGCCTCCATCATCGGCTGCTTCTTCGTCAAGACCACGGAAGGCGGCAAGATCATGGCCGCCCTCTACCGCGGCCTGGCGGTGGCCGGCGTGCTGGCCCTGATCGCCTTCTACCCGGTCACCACCTGGATGCTGCCGGAAGGCGTGCCCCTGGCAGACGGCAAGGTCATCGGCGTCAATGCCATCTTCGGCGCCTCCGTCGTCGGCCTGGTACTGACCGCCGTGCTGGTGTGGATCACCGAGTACTACACGGGCACCGACTATGCGCCGGTGAAGCACGTGGCCTCGGCCTCCCAGACCGGCCATGCGACCAACATCATCGCCGGCCTGGGGGTGTCCATGAAGTCCACAGCCCTGCCGGTGCTCTCGGTGTGCGTCGCCATCCTGGTCTCCTACGGCCTGGCCGGCCTCTACGGTATCGCCATCGCCGCCACCTCCATGCTCTCCATGACCGGCATCGTCGTCGCCCTGGACGCCTACGGCCCCATCACGGACAACGCCGGCGGCATCGCCGAAATGGCCGAGCTGCCCGACTCCGTGCGCGGTGTCACCGATCCCCTGGATGCGGTGGGCAACACCACCAAGGCCGTGACCAAAGGCTACGCCATCGGTTCCGCCGGCCTCGCCGCCCTGGTGCTGTTCGCCGACTACACCCACGCCCTGGAGACGGCAGGCCTCAAGCTTTCCTTCGACCTTTCCGACCACATGGTGATCGTCGGCCTCTTCATCGGCGGCCTGATCCCCTACCTGTTCGGCGCCATGGCCATGGAGGCCGTGGGCCGGGCTGCCGGTTCGGTGGTGGAGGAGGTGCGGCGCCAGTTCCGCGAAGTGAAGGGCATCATGGAAGGCACGGCCAAGCCCGATTACTCCCGGGCGGTGGACATGCTGACCAAGTCCGCCATCAAGGAAATGATCATTCCCTCCATCCTGCCCGTGGCAGTGCCGGTGCTGGTGGGCCTCTTCCTCGGGCCCAAGGCCCTGGGCGGGGTGCTCATGGGCACCATCGTCACCGGTCTCTTCGTCGCCATCTCCATGACCACCGGCGGCGGTGCCTGGGATAACGCCAAGAAGTACATCGAGGACGGCCACTTCGGCGGCAAGGGTTCCGATACCCACAAGGCAGCCGTCACCGGCGATACCGTGGGCGACCCCTACAAGGACACCGCCGGCCCGGCGGTGAATCCCCTGATCAAGATCATCAACATCGTGGCCCTGCTGATCGTGCCCCTGGTGGTGAAACTGATGGCCTGAGGCTTTCCTCCGGCAAGCAAAAGGCGGCTGCGGCCGCCTTTTTTCATGGCCGTGCCGGCGGCGGACTAGCGGCCGCCGGCCACGTCCAGGATGGCGCCGGTGGTGTAGGAGGCGTCTTCCGACAGCAGCCAGAGGATGGCCTTGGCCACTTCCTCCGGCGTGCCGCCCCGCTGCATGGGAATGCCCGTTCGCAGCCGCTCCACCCGGCCCGGCTCGCCGCCGCTGGCATGGATGTCGGTGTCGATGAGGCCGGGAGCCACCGCATTGACGCGGATGCCTTCCGCCGCCACCTCCCGGGCCAGACCCAGGGTGAGGGTTTCGATGGCGGCCTTGGAGGCGGCGTAGTCCACGTATTCCCCGGCCGCGCCCAGGCGGGCGGCGCGGGAGGAAAGATTGACGATGGCGCCGCCGTGGCCGCCATGGCGGGTGGACAGGCGGCGTACCGCTTCCCGGCAGCAGAGGAAGGTGCCGACGACGTTGGTGGCGAAGATGCGCTGCAGGCGATCCCCGTCCATGTCCTCGACCCGGGTCTGGTGCTCCAGGATGCCGGCGTTGTTGACCAGGGCCGTGAGGGGGCCGAACCGCTGTTCCGCCGCGGCGAAGAGGGCCCGGATTTCCTCTTCACGGCTGATGTCGGCCTGGAAAGCCAATATCGGCGCGCCTTCCCGGCCGCTCTCCCGGGTCACTTCCGCCACCAGCTGTTGCGCCGCCGCCGTATCCTGGCGGTAGCTGAAGCACACCGCGTAGCCGGACCGGGCCGCCAGGCGCACGGTGGCGGCACCGATGCCGCGGGAACCGCCGGTGATGAGGAGGGTCTTGTGCATGGGCTGACTCCTTGTGTCATGGGGCGGCTATCGCCCCGCCGGCCCAGCTTAGCGGGCCGGACCGGCGGCGTCCATGGGCGTTTCCCCGGGGGGCGGGTCTGTGGCAGCATGCTTCCTCCGCCACGCCTGACTGCCGCCATGAGCCCTGTCTTTCATACCGCCCGCGCCGACATTCCCGCCTACCGCACCAAGGACGGCTCGGAAATCCGCGAACTGATGCATCCCGACGTCCACGGCAACCGCCAGCAGAGCCTAGCCGAGGCCACGGTGCCGCCGGGAACGCGCACCCTGCTGCACCGGCACCACCTGAGCGAGGAGCTGTATCACGTCACCGCCGGCCACGGCGTCATGACCCTGGGGGAGCGGCGTTTCCTCATCGCCGTCGGCGATACCGTGCATATCGCCCCGGGCACCGCCCATGCCCTGGAGAACAGCGGCGACCAGCCCCTGGTGGTGCTGTGCGCCTGCAGCCCGGCCTACCGCCACGACGATACGGAACTGCTGGAAGCGGGGAGCGGCGTCTGACCATGACCTTCGATTTCGATACCCCGGTGGAGCGCCGGGGCAGCGACAGCTTCAAGTGGGGCCGCTACGCCGGCCGGGACGTGCTGCCCCTGTGGGTGGCCGACATGGATTTCGCGGCACCGCCGGCGGTGCTGGAAGCCCTGCGGCAGCGGGTGGATCACGGCGTCTTCGGTTACGGCGGGGCCACGCCAGAGGTGACCGGGAGCGTGTTGCAGGCCCTGGACCGGGATTACGGCTGGCAGGTGCAGGCCGAGTGGCTGGTGTGGCTGCCCGGCCTGGTCACCGGTCTCAACGTGGCCTGCCGGGGTCTGGCGGAGCCGGGGGAGACGGTGCTCTCGGCAGTGCCCGTCTATCCGCCCTTCCTCGCCGCTCCGGCCCTGTCGGAGCGGCGCCTGGCCACGGTGCCGCTGCACTGCCAGGAGGGGCGCTGGTGCTGGGACTTCGCTGCCCTGGAAGCGGCGCTGCAGGCCGATCCCCGGCCGTCCCTGCTGCTCCTCTGCCATCCCCACAATCCGGTGGGCCGGGCCTGGAGCCGGAGCGAACTGGAGACGGTGGCAGAGCTGTGCGGGCGTTACGACGTGCTGGTCTGCTCCGACGAAATCCACGCCGACCTGCAACTGGAGCCCGGCGCCCGCCACCTGCCTTTCGCCTGCCTTGACGCCGAAGCCGCCCGGCGCAGCGTCACCCTCATGGCGCCCTCCAAGACCTACAACATCCCGGGGCTGTCCTGCGCCTTCGCGGTGATTCCCGACAGCACCATCCGTCGCCGCTTCACCCGGGCCATGGCGGGCATTGTGCCCCACGTCAATGTGCTGGGACTGGCCGCCTGCGGTGCCGCCTACGCCCACGGCGAGCCGTGGCGCGAGGCTCTGCTGGCCTATCTGCGGCAGAACCGGGAGAGGGTGGTGCAGGCGGTGGCCGGCTGGCCGGGGCTGGAGATGGTGGCGCCGGAAGCCACCTATCTGGCCTGGATCGACGCGCGGCAGAGCGGCCTGGAGGGGCCGGCCCGGGCTTTCGAGACCGCCGGCGTGGGGCTGTCGGACGGCCGGGAGTTTGGCGCTCCCGGTTTTGTCCGTCTCAATTTCGGCTGCCCCGGGGCCACCCTGGAGGTAGCCCTGGAGCGCATGGGGCGGCTGCTCAGGCCTTGAGGGCAGGGTTGAGGCTGTAGGTGCCGGTCAGCTGGGCCTGGGCCAGGATGTGGCCCTCCATGGCCTGGCGCAGGTCGGCGCCGCTGAAGCGGCCCGTCACCGGCAGCTGTTCCACGTCCAGGGCGTAGATGGTGAATACGTAGCGGTGCCGCAGGGCATCGTTCCAGGGCGGGCAGGGGCCGTCGTAGCCGTAGTAGTCGCCGCTCATGTCGCCGTCGCCGGCGAACCAGCCGGTGTAGTCGTTGATGCCGTGGCGGCTGCCTTCCAGGCTGGCGGGGCCGGGCTTGCCCCGGGGCGTCACTTCGCTGCAGAACTCGCCGGCCCGGATTTCCCGGCGCATGGCGGAGATGTCCGTCAGTACCCAATGGAAGAAATCCACCCGGGGCAGGTCGGCCGGCACGCTGCGGCCTTCCTGGTTCACGTCGTCGCCTGTGGACGGCACGTCGGGGTCGTGGCAGATGAGGGCGAAGGAGCGGGTGCCGATGGGCACGTCGCTCCAGCGGAGGTGGGGGTTGTGGTTACCCCCGAGGCAAACGTGGTGCTGGGCGTGGGGGATACAGAAGGCGAATTCCCCGGGAATCGGCTGGCCGTCGCTGAAGCTCTTGCTTTCCAGTTTCACGTTGCACTCCTCCTTGAAAAGTGCCGGTCGTCGGACTATTCCGCGGCCCGGCGTTTGAAGTCCCTCATTCTAAAGCCAAGCGCATAAAGGGTGGCGAAGTAGGCGAAGATGCCGCCGGCCACCAGGGCTCCCAGGTGCCATAGGCGTTGCAGGGTGGAGTAGAGCAGCCAGTCTGCCTCCCGGCCCATGCCCAGCCACAGGGCGGCGCCGAGCACTGCCAGGGCTGCCAGCAGCTTCAGTAGGAACGGCAGCCAGCCCGCCTGGGGCCGGTAGATGTCGTGCCGGCGCAGGCCCCGGTACAGCAGGAAGGCGTTGAGGCAGGCGGCCAAGCCGATGGAAAGGGCCAGGCCGGCATGTCCCAGGTTGAAGATGGCGACAAAGAGCAGGTTCATTGCCTGGGTGGCGCAGAGGGAGGCCAGGGCGATCTTCACCGGGGTGCGGATGTTCTGCCGGGCGTAGAAGCCGGGCGCCAGGACCTTGACCAGGATCAGGCCGGTGAGGCCCACAGCGTAGGCCGCCAGGGCGTCCCGGGTGTGGAACACATCGCCGCCGGTGAAGGCGCCGTGGTGGAAGAGGGTGGCGATCAGGGGCACGCCCAGGATGGCCAGGGCCAGGGCTGCCGGCAAGGTCAGCAGCAGGCACAGGCGCAGGCCCCAGTCGAGCAGGCGGGCATAGTCCTCGCCCTTGCCGTCGGCGTGGTACTTGGCCAGGGAGGGCAGGAGGATGGTGCCGAGGGCGGCGCCCAGCAGGCCGGAGGGGAATTCCATGAGCCGGTCGGCGTAGTAGAGCCAGGAGACGGAGCCGCTCTGCAGGAAGGAGGCGAAGACGGTGTTGATGAGCAGGCTCACCTGGCTGACCGAGACGCCCAGCACCGCCGGGGCCATCAGGCGCAGGATGCGGCGCACCCCCTCGTCCTTCCAGTCGAAGCGGAAGCGGGGCAGCATGCCGATGCGGCGCAGGGCCGGCAGTTGCAGCCCCAGTTGCAGCACGCCGCCGACAAAGACGGCCCAGCCCAGCACCAGGGCCGGCTGGTCGAACCAGGGCGTGGCGAAGAGGGCCAGGGCGATGAAGCTGACATTGAGCAGCACCGGCGTGAAGGCCGGCAGGGCAAAGCGGCTCCAGGTATTGAGGATGCCCCCCGACAGGGCCACCAGGGACATGAACAATATGTAGGGGAAGGTGATACGGGTCAGGGTCACCGTCAGTTCGAACTTTTCCGCCTCGGCAGCGAAGCCGGGGGCGGAGATATAAACCAGGATGGGGGCGCCGACGATGCCGAGGGCGGTGACCAGGGTCAGGATGAGGAAGAGCAGGGTGGCGACCCGGTCCACCAGGTGGCGCGCCTCTTCTGCACCGCGGCGATTCTTGTACTCCCCCAGGATGGGGACGAAGGCCTGGGAGAAGGCCCCCTCGGCAAAGAGGCGGCGCAGCAGGTTGGGCAGCTTGAAGGCGACGAAGAAGGCGTCGGTGGCCAGGCCGGCGCCGAAGGCCCGGGCGATGACGAAGTCCCGGACGAAGCCGAGCAGGCGGGAGAGCAGGGTCATGCCGCTGACGGTGACCAGGGCGCGAAGCAGATTCATAGACGGGAAGCGTGGGGCCGGGGTGCCGGCGGCGTGGCGAAGGCGCTATATTAGCCCGTCCCCGGGCCGCGGGCGGGGCGAAAAGGTCAATTGCATGTAGTGCTTGCCTTTTTCCTGGCGAACCGTTAAACTCGCGCCCTTTCGATTAACCCCCGTTTTCAGGAAGAATTCATGGCCAACAGCGCTCAAGCCCGCAAACGCGCGCGCCAGTCCGAGAAGCAACGCGCTCACAATGCCAGCCTGCGCTCCACGCTGCGTACGGCTATCAAGCGCGTCCAGAAGGCCGTTCTGGCCGGCGACAAGGCTGCCGCACAAACCGTATTCCAGCAATCCGTCGCCGTTCTGGACCGTATTGCCGACAAGAAAATCATCCACAAGAACAAGGCCTCCCGTCACAAGAGCCGCCTGTCCGCTGCGATCAAGGCCCTGGCTGCCTGATCTCCCGGTCTCCGGATGAAAAAAACGGCACCTGCGGGTGCCGTTTTTGTTTTCTGGCTCCCGGGGAGCCGGTATTCGTGGTCTTGCTGGTGTCGGGTGTGGAGTAAGCGTGCTTCGGCGGCGGGATGCCGGCCGATACCGGAGCGTCAGTTGTGGGGGCGTTCCGCGCCTTCGACGACCTGCAGTTCGTTGTCGTTGGCAAAGTTGAGCATGAACTTGTAGGCCATGGGTTCGAGGCGGCCCAGTTGGGCGTCCACGAACACGGCTTTTTCGCCCTGGAAGGTGCAGGGGCCGACGAAGGGGGAGTATTTCATCTTCTTTTCGGCGCCAAAGGCAGACATGACGCCGCACAGGCGTTCAGCCCAGTCGCTGGGGCGAAATTTTCGCCCCTCCCGGGTCAGGCCGACAATGATGAAGTTGGGGGCTGCGTCTGTTGTCATGTCTCCACGTATTCTTATCGACTCGCCGGTGCCTTGTGGGTGCCGGTCGGGGTGGTGTGGATGTCGGGATGATGTCCGACTGCATTGGCGGGGAGGCTCCTCCGTGCGCCGCGAAGCATTCTAGCAGAAATGCCGCATTCGTCGTCGCTGGCGGCGGGCGGATTTTCCCGGGAACGGGTGTCGGCAGGTTTTGCTTTCGAGAATGTTCAATGAAATTATGGTGGTGCGTTGCATAGTTAAATGTCTGTGCATATACTGCATCCCATCCCATTGAATTAAAGGGGGTCATTGTGACGCCCGTCTTTTTCACCAAGTTCAGTTTCCGCATCCGCACCCGTACCGGTGCGGTGGTGGATCATCTGACCATTCAGGGACGCGATGAGGGTGAAGCCCAGCGCAAGCTGCGCCAGATGTACCGGGACTGCGAGGTGCTGGAGGCCCGCCGTCTGGCGGTGACCGGCCGGGCCGGGGCCAGTTTCGAGGAGGTGGTGGATTTGCTGTCCGGTTGAGCGGACGGTATTCCGGTAACAAAGGGCGCTGCGGCGCCCTTTTGCATTTCAGAGGAAGTCGCTGCCCCGCAGTTCGTCATGCAGGGCCAGGTAGTCCTGGGCGCCATTGCTGGCAAAGGCGTGGGTGAACACGTCCTGGTTGAGGGAGGGGCTTTCGGCGACCGCCACGTTCTCGGAGATGGCGGTGCGGCAGACCTCGTCGCCGAAGGCGGCACAGAGGCGCTGGCGGATGTCCTCGCTCATGCGCCGGCGCCTGTCGAAACGGGTGAGCACGTAGCGCCGCGCCACGCGCCGCTTCAGCACCGGCTCCAGGATGTCCAGGGTGCGGGCCATGTGGAAGGCGGCCTGGAGCGAGAGGAAGTCGGTGGAGACGGGGATCAGCACCCGTTCCACGGCAAAGATGGCGTTGAGGGCCAGGACGCCCACGTAGGGGCAGCAGTCGATCAGGGTGACCCGTTCGCCCTTGCTCTCTTCCAGGTGGTTGAGCCCCAGGCGCAGCTTGTTGAGGATGGTGGGGCCCTTGCCGTAGATGGAGTCCACCTTGATCAGCTGCTGGTGCGAGGGGATCAGGGTGCCGATCTCCGGCCAGGGCAGTTCCAGGTCGCCCAGGGGGCGGTTGTCCTGGTAGAAGGAATAGAGGGTGTGCTCCACCTGGTTGGGGGCGCCGCCGTGGATGCTGGAGAGGTGTCCCTGGGGGTCCAGGTCCAGGAGCAGGGGCGGGCGGTTGTGGCGGATGCTGGCGGCGGCAAGGTTGAGGGTGGTGGTCGTCTTGCCGACGCCGCCTTTCTGGTTGAAGATCGCCAGCCGGGGCATGTTGGAGTCCTGTTCGGTCTAGGTTTTACGGCACTCTCGGGCCGGGTGTCGCCTATACAAGGCGGCGTTTTTCGCTTAGTATTCAACCTTTAGCAACCCCGTATTTCTGGGCTTTTCACTACAGCACAGCACCGGGTACGGGGGCGCCACGGCGGCGGCACTGGCCGCCGTTTGTCATTCTCGCGCCCCTCGCCCGTCACTTCAAGGCAAGGTCATGCCCCACCTGATGAATACCTACGCCCGCCTGCCGGTGGCTTTCAGCCATGGCGAGGGGAACCGGATCTACGATACCGACGGCAAGTGTTATCTGGACGCCCTGTCCGGCATCGCCGTCAATACCCTGGGTCACAACCATCCCAAGCTGGTCAATGCCATCGCCAGCCAGGCGGCTCGGGTGCTGCACACCTCCAATCTATACCGGATTCCCCTGCAGGAGGAGCTTGCCGATCGTCTGGCCGGGCTTTCCCGCATGGAAGAGGTCTTTTTCTGCAACTCCGGTTGCGAGGCCAACGAGGCCGCCATCAAGCTGGCCCGCTTCTTCGGCCATCAGAAGGGCGTCGATGCGCCGGTCATCATCGTCATGGAAAAGGCCTTTCACGGCCGCACCCTGGCGACCCTGTCGGCCACCGGCAACCGCAAGGCCCAGGCCGGCTTCGAGCCCCTGGTCTCCGGTTTCGTGCGGGTGCCGTACAACGACCTGGACGCCATCCGCGCCGCCGCCGAGCTGAATCCCAATGTGGTGGCCGTGCTGCTGGAAATGGTGCAGGGCGAAGGCGGCATCCATGTGGCCGATCCGGAATTCCAGCGCGGCCTGCGCAGTCTGTGCGACGAGAAGGACTGGCTCCTGATGTGCGACGAAGTGCAGTGCGGCATGGGCCGTACCGGCACCTGGTTCGGCTTCCAGCACGCCGGCATCCTGCCCGACGTGGCCACCCTGGCCAAAGGCCTGGGCTCCGGTGTGCCCATCGGCGCCTGCATGACCGCCGGCAAGGCTGCCGGCCTGTTCAAACCGGGCAACCACGGCTCCACCTTCGGCGGCAATCCGCTGGCCTGTGCCGCGGCCCTGACCACCATCGCCTGCATCGAGGAAGAAAAGCTGCGGGAAAACGCCGTGGCCCAGGGCGAGGCCATCCGTCGCGGGCTCAGCGAAGCCCTGGCCGGTGTCAGCGGCCTGGTGGAGATTCGCGGCAAGGGCCTGATGCTGGGCATCGAGCTGGACCGCCCCTGCGGCGAACTGGTGGCCAAGGGCCTGGAGGCCGGCCTGCTGATCAACGTCACCGCCGAGAAGGTGGTGCGCCTGTTGCCTGCATTGACTTTCAGCGCGGCGGATACCCAGGAGCTGGTGCAGCGCCTGGCCGCCCTGATCAAGGAGTTCCTGACGGCCTGAGGCAGTCGGGGAGGGGAGACCACTATGTCGTCAATCAAGCATTTTCTGCAGTTCAAGGATTTCACCCGGGAAGAGTTCGACTACCTGTTCGCGCGCACCCGCTGGATCAAGGACCAGTTCAAGAACTACAAGCAGTACTGGCCCCTGACCGACCGCACCCTGGTGATGATTTTCGAGAAGGCCAGCACCCGTACCCGCCTCTCCTTCGAGGCCGGCATGCAGCAGCTGGGCGGTTCCGCCATCTACCTCAATACCCGCGATTCCCAGCTGGGCCGCGGCGAGCCGGTGGAAGATGCGGCCCAGGTCATCTCCCGCATGAGCGACATCGTCATGATCCGCACCTTCGAGCAGGAGATCATCGAGCGCTTCGCTGCCAACTCCCGGGTGCCGGTGATCAACGGCCTGACCAACGAATACCACCCGTGCCAGATCATGGCCGACATCTTCACCTACATCGAGCACCGGGGCCCCATCCAGGGCAAGACCGTGGCCTGGATCGGTGATTCCAACAATGTCTGCAACACCTGGCTGCAGGCGGCCGAAGTGCTGGACTTCAACGTCCACGTCTCCACGCCCCCGGGCTACGAGGTGGAAGCGGAACGGGCGGGCCTCTACGGCACCGCCAATTTCGAGCAATTTAGCGATCCCATGGAAGCGGCCAAGGGGGCCGACATCGTCACCACCGACGTGTGGACCTCCATGGGTTTCGAAGCTGAAAACGAGGAACGCCTGAAGGACTTCGCCGACTGGCAGGTCGATGGCGACATGATGCGTATCGCCA
This sequence comes from Azospira sp. MPR-E4, assembly GCF_058809645.1. Taxonomy (NCBI): domain Bacteria; kingdom Pseudomonadati; phylum Pseudomonadota; class Betaproteobacteria; order Rhodocyclales; family Rhodocyclaceae; genus Azospira; species Azospira sp. MPR-E4. The sequence goes on from NZ_JBXAST010000005.1 coordinate 16,811, forward strand.
AGTCCGACGCCATTTTCCTCCATTGCCTGCCGGCCCACCGTGGCGAGGAAGTGACCGCTGAAGTGATCGACGGTCCCCAGTCCGCTGTCTGGGATGAGGCGGAGAACCGGCTGCACACCCAGAAGGCCCTCATGGAGTATCTGCTCCTGGGTCGCGTCAATTCTTAATCTTTGCAGGGAAGCATCATGAGCGACATCAAGAAAGTGGTTCTCGCCTACTCCGGCGGCCTCGACACCTCCGTCATCCTCAAGTGGCTGCAGGATACCTACCAGTGCGAAGTGGTGACCTTCACCGCCGACCTGGGCCAGGGTGAGGAACTGGAACCGGCCCGCACCAAGGCCCTGAAGTTCGGCATCAAGCCCGAGAACATCTTCATCGACGACCTGCGCGAAGAATTCGTGCGCGACTTCGTCTTCCCCATGTTCCGCGCCAACACCGTCTATGAAGGCGAGTACCTGCTGGGCACCTCCATCGCCCGCCCCCTGATCGCCAAGCGCCTGATCGAGATCACCAACCTGACCGGTGCCGATGCCATCTCCCACGGCGCCACCGGCAAGGGCAACGACCAGGTGCGCTTCGAGCTGGGCGCCTACGCCCTCAAGCCCGGCGTCAAGGTCATCGCCCCCTGGCGCGAATGGGATCTGCTGTCCCGCGAGAAGCTGCTGGCCTATGCCGAGCAGCACGGCATCCCCGTCGAGATGAAGCACAAGCAGGGCGGTTCTCCCTACTCCATGGACGCCAACCTGCTGCACATCTCCTACGAAGGCCGTCACCTGGAGAACCCCGCCGCCGAGGCCGAGGAAGACATGTGGCGCTGGACCGTCTCCCCGGAGAACGCTCCCGATGCCGCCGAATACCTGGATCTGGAATTCGTCCAGGGCGACCTGGTGGCCATCAACGGCCAGAAGATGAAGGCCCACGAACTGCTGGCCAAGCTCAACGAGCTGGGCGGCAAGCACGGCATCGGCCGCCTGGACCTGGTGGAAAACCGCTACGTCGGCATGAAGTCCCGCGGCTGCTATGAAACCCCGGGGGGCACCATCCTGCTGCGCGCCCACCGCGCCATCGAATCCATCACCCTGGACCGGGAAGTCGCCCACCTCAAGGACGACCTCATGCCCCGCTACGCCAGCCTGGTGTACAACGGCTACTGGTGGGCGCCCGAGCGCAAGGCCCTGCAGACCCTGATCGACCACACCCAGCAGACCGTGAACGGTACCGTTCGTCTCAAGCTGTACAAGGGCAACGTCATCGTGGTCGGCCGCGATTCCAAGACCGACTCCCTGTTCGACCCGACCATCGCCACCTTCGAGGACGATGCCGGCGCCTACGACCAGAAGGATGCGGGCGGCTTCATCAAGCTCAACGCCCTGCGCATGCGCATCGCCGCCAACCTCAAGGCACGCAAGGGTTAAGCGGAGGGTTTGGTGGAAAGCACCCTCTTCGGCTTTACGGAAGCCCAGATCTCCGAATTCGGCGTCACTTTCGGGATCGGGGCTTTCATCCTCTACATGCTGTTCATCATCGGCGAGCTGGCCTACAAGTCCAAGGCCGGCAAGGTCGGTACCTTCGTCCTGTTTTTCGTGCTGTCTCTGGGGATGCTCGGCTTCATCTCCAAGACCTTCATCCAGAAATTGTGGGGAATCTGATGTCTCAATTCGATAATGTTTCCGTGGTCAAGGCTGCCAACGTCTACTTCGACGGCAAGTGCGTCAGCCACACCGTGATTTTCGCCGACGGCTCCAAGAAGACCGTGGGCGTGATCCTGCCCGCCAGCCTGACCTTCAACACCGGCGCTCCCGAAGTCATGGAAACCGTGGCCGGTGCCTGCCGCTATCGCCTCAAGGGCGAGACGGAATGGAAGACCTCCGGTGCCGGTGAGTCCTTCAACGTGCCGGGCAATTCCAGCTTCGACATCGAAGTGACCGGCGAGCCCTACCACTACGTCTGCTACTTCGGTTAAGCGAGGATCGTCATGCCGTCTTTCGATTTTTCCTCTGAAGTGGACATGGTGGCGCTGAAGAACGCCGTCGATGCCACCGGCAAGAAGATCGTCGGCCGCCACGACTTCAAGGGCACCACCGCCAAGGTGGAGCTCAACGAGAAGGACAAGGTCATCACGGTCTACGGCGACTCCGACTTCCAGCTCGACCAGATCAAGACCATCCTCTTTCCCGAAATGGAAAAGAAGGAGCCGGACTGCGTCAAGCGCCTGGACCAGCAGGCCGTGCAGAAGGTCTCCGGCGACAAGGTGAAGCAGGACCTGAAGATCAAGATCGGCATCGAGAGCGAGCTGGCGAAGAAGATCGTCAAGCTGGTGAAGGACTCCAAGCTCAAGGTGCAGGCTGCCATCCAGGGCGACACGGTGCGCGTCACCGGCGCCAAGCGCGATGTGCTGCAGGAAACCATTGCCCTGGTGAAGAAGTCCATCACCGACTTCCCCATCAAGTACGGCAATTTCCGCGACTGAACCGGCATTCTCCGCCTGCATGAAAAACGGCGCCCGCGGGCGCCGTTTTCTTTTGCCGTAGTCCGGTCAGCGGCGCAGGTTGGCGATCCAGGCCCCGTACAGGCGGTCGGCCAGCTGCCGCATGGCGGGCAGGCGCCATTCGATTTCGGCCACCATCTGCTCGGGCGTCTGGCCGGCAGGATGCCGGGCGGCGGCCCGGGCTTCGTCCGCCCAGTCGCTGCTCCAGGTGGCGATCAGCTCCGGCGTCATTTCCACATGGCACTGCATGGCCAGGTGGGGCCCCAGGGCGAACATCTGGTTGGCGCAGAAATCGTTGGTGAGCAGGCGCACGGCCTGGGGCGGCAGGGAGAAAGTTTCGCCGTGCCACTGGAAAACGGTGACTTCGCCCCCCAGGCCGTTGAACCAGTGGCCGGGAATTTCACCCTCCTCGATGCGGGCCGTGCCCCAGCCGATTTCCTTGATTGGATTCGGCGTTACCTGGCCGCCCAGGGCTTTGGCCATGAGCTGGCCGCCGAGGCAGTGCCCCAGCACCGGGATGCCGGCAGCGACGGCGCTGCGGATCAGGGCACAGGTATGGTCGATCCAGGGCAGGGGGTCGTTCACACTCATGGGGCCACCCATGAAACAGAGGCCGGCATAGGCCTCCGGCGAGGCCGGCACGGGGGCGCCGGCATCCACGGGGATCAGCTCCCAGGCGATGCCGTGGCCTTCCAGGAATGTGGCAAAATAGCCCGGACCTTCTGTCGGAGTATGGCGAAAAATGGCAACGGGACGCATGGCAGGGAAATGGGGCGGAAGGATGGCGACGGGGCATTCTAGTCTGGGCTGGCTGTCATGCCTATGTCTTTTGCTGGCAGCGCCCCTGCAGGCTGTCGAAGTCGGCATTGCCGGCGTCTTTCCCAACAAGGCCCTGCTGGTCATCGACGGCGCCCCGCCCAAGGGCGTGGCCGTGGGCCAGAAGACGGAGCAGGGCGTGAAGCTGGTGGCGGTGGAGGACGGTGCCGCCATCATCGAGGTGGACGGCAAGCGGCGCACCCTGCGGGTGGGCCAGAGCGTCGTCTCCCAGCAATCTTCCGACCGCACCCCCACCCTGACCCTGTCTTCCGATGCCAGCGGCCATTTCTACGCCACCGGCAACATCAACGGCGGCACCATCCGCTTCCTGGTGGACACGGGTGCTACCATGGTTTCCATCGGCGCGTCCGATGCCCGCCGTCTGGGCCTCGACCTGCGCAATGCCCAGGTCGGTTATACCCAGACAGCCAACGGCACGGCGCGGGTGTATAAGGTACTTCTGTCCACCGTGCGCATCGGCGACGTCACCCTGACCGATGTGGATGGCCTGGTGCACGAGAGTGACATGCCCATCGCCCTGCTCGGCATGAGTTTTCTCAACCGCATGGAAATGCAGCGGGACGGGCAGCGCATGATTCTAAAAAAACGTTATTGATTCCCCCTGGAGGAACCCCCAATGCCCCAACGTGATCAGGAAATCGCCCTGCTGCGCGAAGAACTGGAACTGCTCATGGGCGAGCGTCACTTGCTGCTGCAGATCGTCGGTGCCGCCGCCAGCCTCATCGCCGGCCTGGACAGCAAGCGCCTGCCGGTCGGTGCCGTGGAGGCCGCCGATCTGGTGGCGACCCACATCAACCGCCTGCCGGAAGAAACCCTGCAGGACGCCCTGCAGGCCGTCAGTGCCGAGATCGAGGAAAGCGGTGCTGAAACCCATTGACGGTCCCGCCGGCGTGGTGGACCTGGAGCGCCTCCGTGCCAGCCTTTCCGCCGAACCCCTGGCTGCCCCGCCGATCCTGGAAGACGGCATCGGCAACGAAACCCTGACGCCGGCTGCCGTCCTCTTTCCCATCGTGCTGCGGGAAAGCCATCCCACGGTGCTGCTGACCCAGCGCACCTCCCACCTGCGGGACCATGGCGGCCAGGTCAGCTTTCCCGGCGGCCGGGTGGAGGAGGTGGACCAGTCCCCCATCCACACCGCCCTGCGGGAGACCGAGGAAGAGATCGGCATGTCCCCGGAGCTGGTGGAAGTGCTCGGCTACCTGCCGGAGTACCGCACCAGCACTGGCTTTCGCGTCACCCCGGTGGTGGGCCTGGTGCGCCCGCCCTTCACCCTGCGGCCCGACCCCTTCGAGGTGGCCGAAGTTTTCGAAGTACCCCTGGCCTTCCTCCTGGACCCGGCCAATCGCCAGCGCCACTCCCGGGAGTGGCGGGGGCGGCTGCGCCACTATTTCGCCATGCCCTATGGCGACTACTTCATCTGGGGCGCCACCGCCGGCATGATCGTCTCCCTGGCCGACCGTCTCGGCTACCCGGCGACACCGCTGTAGGATGCCCGCCGCTCCCGGCTGTCATCTGCAGGCCGGGGCGAAATGTGTTATCTTGGACCTTCTCCGACAGGGGCGCTGGCAAAGCATTTGGCGGTTGCGTGGTTTCCGCGCCGAGCCACCTGCCAGGCGGTTCCCTGCTTCCGATCAACATCGCGCCTCAAGTTCGGGATGAGCCTTTTTTCCCTGATCGCGGCCCTGTTCCTCGAACAGTTCCGGCCGCTACCCAATCGCCTTTTGCTGGAACCGGTGGGTCGCTATGCCGACTTCCTGGAGTCGCGCCTCAACGCCGGCGACTCGCGGCATGGCCTGATCGCCTGGCTGGCCGCCGTGCTGCCGCCGGTACTGCTGGCGGCCGGCATCTATTACCTGCTCTGTGCCGTGACGCCGCTGCTGGGGTGGGCCTGGAACGTCCTGGTGCTGTATCTGACCATGGGCTTCCGCCAGTTCAGCCACCATTTCACCGACATTCACCTGGCCCTGCGCATGGGCGACGTACCCCGGGCCCGACAGCTTCTGGCCGAATGGCGGGGCCGTTCCGCCGAAGGGCTGTCGTCCAGCGAAGTGGCCCGCCTGGCCATCGAGGAGGCCCTGGCCGCTTCCCATCGCCATGTTTTTGCGGTGATCCTCTGTTTCGTCCTGCTTCCCGGTCCCTGCGGTGCGGTGCTGTACCGCCTCGCCGGCATTCTGGCCGAGCGCTGGGGCCAGCGGCAGGATGAAGAATTCGGCGACTTTGGCAAATTTTCACAACAAATCTTTGCCATCATCGACTGGCTGCCCCTGCGGGCCACCGCTGCCGCCTTTGCCGTGGTCGGCGATTTCGAGGATGCGGTCTATTGCTGGCGCACCCAGGCCGGCCAGTGGGCCGACCACGAGTTGGGCATCGTGCTGTCCAGCGGTGCCGGCGCCCTCGGCGTGCGTCTCGGCCAGCCCCTGGTGGAAGGCGGCGAGGTCACCGACCGGGCCGAGCTGGGGGTCGGCGAGGAAGCCGATGTGGATTTCATGCAGAGCACGGTGGGCCTGGTTTGGCGGGCCCTGGTGCTGTGGCTGTTGCTGTTGCTGTTGATCGGGCTCGCCACTTGGGTGGGTTGATAAGTCAGTTATAACAAGGAGATGCTCATGAGCAAGGAAATCGTAGTTCTGTCCGCCGTTCGTTCCGCTGTGGGTGGTTTTGGCGGTTCCCTGGCTGGCATGGAGCCCGCCGAGCTGGGTGGTCTGGTCGTCAAGGAAGCCATTGCCCGTGCCGGTGTGGATCCCAAGGCCGTGACCTTTGCCACCGTCGGCAACTGTATCCCCACCGAAACCCGCTACGCCTACGTCGCCCGCCTGGCCACCATCCAGGGCGGCATGTCCATGGATTCCGTGGCCTTCGCCGTGAACCGCCTGTGCGGTTCCGCCATGCAGGCCATCGTCTCCTCCGCCCAGGCCATCATGCTGGGTGACGCCGACTACGCCATCGGCGGCGGTGTCGAAGTCATGTCCCGCGGCGCCTACCTGCTGCCGGCCCTGCGCTCCGGCGCCCGCATGGGCGACACCAAAGCCATCGACGCCATGGTTTCCGTCCTCACCGACCCCTTCGGCGTCGGCCACATGGGTATCACCGCCGAAAACCTGGTGACCAAGTGGGGCCTGACCCGGGAAGAGCAGGACGCCTTCGCCCTGGAATCCCAGAACCGCGCCGCCAAGGCCATCGCCGAAGGCCGCTTCAAGAGCCAGATCGTGCCCATCACCTTCCAGACCAAGAAGGGCGACGTGGTCTTCGATACCGACGAGCATCCCCGCGCCACCACCATGGAAGCTCTGGCCAAGATGAAGGCCGCCTTCAAGAAGGACGGTTCCGTCACCGCCGGCAACGCTTCCGGCATCAATGACGCCGCTGCCTTCCTGGTGCTGGCCGATGCCGCCAAGGCTGCCGCTGCCGGTCACAAGCCCATCGCCCGCCTGGTGTCCTACGCCATCGCCGGCGTGCCCAACGAAATCATGGGCGAAGGTCCGATCCCGTCCTCCAAGCTGGCCCTGCAGAAGGCCGGCCTGACCCTGGACCAGATCGACCTGGTCGAGTCCAACGAAGCCTTTGCCGCCCAGTCCCTGGCCGTGGCCAAGGGCCTGGGCCTGGACCCCGCCAAGACCAACGTCAATGGCGGCGCCATTGCCCTGGGGCACCCGGTTGGTGCAACCGGCGGCGTCATTGTCACCAAGTTGTTGCATGAAATGCAGCGTACCGGTGCCCGTTACGGCATGGCCACCATGTGCATCGGCGGTGGCCAGGGCATCACCACCATCTACGAACGCATCTAAAACAACGGCTTAGGCTGAAAAGCCCGGCGGGAGCCATCCCGTCGGGCTTTTTTTCGTCTACCGGGCACGATCTGTGATTCATGCTAAGGGCAAATGTAATGAAGTTGAGATAACATCGCGAGGCCATCCAAATGAGAGTGGCTCTCAGGGAGTATCAGGGAAACATGAAAAACAATCTTCCCGTCACACAAGTTGAAGTGCCCTTCATCAAGGGCAAGTACATCGTTTCGAAAACCGATCTGAAAGGGATCATCACCTACGCCAACGACACCTTCGTCGAGCTGAGCGGCTTCACCCGGGATGAACTGATCGGCAAGAACCACAATCTGGTGCGCCACCCGGACATGCCGCCGGCCGCCTTTGCCGACCTGTGGATCTCGGTGAAGGAAGGCCGCCCCTGGCGCGGCATCGTCAAGAACCGCTGCAAGAACGGCGACCATTACTGGGTCGATGCCCTGGTGGTGCCGGTGCGGCAGAAGGGTCAGACCATCGGCTACATGTCGGTGCGCACCGAGCCCTCCCGGGCCCAGGTGCAGTCTGCCGAGGCTCTTTACGCCAAGCTGGGCAAGGGGGGCGGCGCCCTTCCCCGGCCGGGTGGCTGGCGCAAGGTCAGCCTGCGCAAGAAGATGGCCGGCCTCACCCTGTTCGTCATGGCGGCCCAGTTGCTGACCGGCATCGGCGTCTGGTTCGGCAGCGGCATCGGCTTTTCCGCCGACAGCATCGTCGCCCTGGTGCAGATACTGAGTCTCACCGGCCTGGTTGCCGGCGCGGTGCAGATCGGCCTGCAACAGGGTATCTTCCGCGCCATCGACGCCACCAACACCAGCCTGGACCGGGTGGCCCAGGGCGACCTGTCGGAAGACCTGTGGCACGACCGTCTGGACGAGGTGGGCAAGCTGCAGGATTCCCTGCTCACCACCCAGGCTCACCTCAAGGTCATGCTGGCGGAGATTGCCGAAGCGGCGAACCGGGTCAGCGGCAACACCACCCAGCTCAACCTGGAGATGTCCAGCGTCTCGTCCCAGTCCGAGTCCCAGTCCGACTCGGTGAGCCGCATCGCCGCCTCCATGGAGGAGATGAGCGCCACGGTGGAGCAGGTCTCGGCCGATGCTCAGGAGACGGCCAGCGCCGTTGGCACTACCCGGGAGCGCATCGCCGGGGTGGAGCGGCGCATGATCCAGGGCCGGGAGGCCTCCCGGGCCGTGGTCTCGGCGGTGGATACCGCCTCCAACACCATGGCCACCCTGTTCCAGTCCCTCAACCGTATCGGGGTGGTGACCCAGGGCATCCAGGAGATCGCCGACCAGACCAACCTCATCGCCCTCAACGCCGCCATCGAGGCGGCCCGGGCCGGCGAGGCGGGGCGCGGTTTCGCTGTGGTGGCCGATGAGGTGCGCAAGCTGGCCGAACGCACCCGCCTGCAGACTGCCGAAATCGCCGAAATGGTGACGGAGATCCAGAAGATCACCGAAAGCGCCGTCGGCAGCATCGAATCCGCCGGCGCCCAGGTGGGGCACAACGACGAGGCCATGGGCGAGACTGGGGTCAGCCTGGCCGAAGTGGTCCAGGACGGGCAGCACATCGACGAGATGGCGCGCCACATCGCCCAGGCCACGGTGCAGCAGTCCCAGGCCAGCCAGGACGTGGCCATGAGCGTCTCCGAGATTGCCGCCCTGATCGAGGAAAACGCCGCCGCCATCGGCGAGGCGGAGCGCAATGTGCAACAGCTGCTGGCCACCGCCGGCGAACTGCGCAACCTCATCGCCTACTTCCAGTTCCAGCCCGGGCGCTAAGCCGGTCGACGAAGTCCATAAAAAAAAGCCTGGGGCCGAAGCTCCGGGCTTTTTTCATTGGGCGTTGCCGGCCTCAGGTCTGGAAGCGGTTCACCAGGCCCTTCAGGTTGTGGGCCACCCGTTCCAGGTCCTGGGCAGAGGTCATGGTGTTGTTCATGGTGGTGCTGGTTTCTTCCACTGTCTGGGCAATGGCTTCGACGCGCTGGGCGATGGAGGTGCTGGCGGCGCTCTGTTCGCGGATGGCATTGGCCACTTCCTGGATGTGCTCCAGGGTGCGCAGGGCGCCGGCCTCGATATTGGCCAGGGATTCCGCCGCCGCCTGGGCCAGGCTGACCCCCTGTTCCACCTGGGGCAGGGCGTCGTCCATGGACTGCACCGCATTGTTGGTCTCGCTCTGGATGCTGGCGATCATCTGCTCGATTTCGATGGTGGCGGAGGACGTCCGCTCCGCCAGCTTGCGCACCTCGTCGGCCACCACGGCGAAACCGCGGCCCGCCTCGCCGGCCCGGGCCGCCTCGATGGCGGCGTTGAGGGCCAGCAGATTGGTTTGCCCGGCGATGTCCTTGATCACGCCGGCAATGGAGGAAATCTGGTTGGCCTGCTGATCCAGGGTGCGGATGCGGGTGGAGCCTTCGGATACCGTGGCGGCGATGCGCTGCATGGCCTCGGCGGCCTGCTCTGCCCGTTCCCGGCCCTGTTTGGAGAGATCCACGGCTTTGTGGGAATCCCCCTGGGTCTCCTCGGCGCTGTCGGAAATGTGGCTGGAACTGACCGTCAGCTGTTCAATGGCGGCGGCCATGGAGGAGGTGGCATCGGCCTGGGCACCGGTGGTGTCGGCCAGCTGGCTGGAGGCGGAGCTGATCGCCTGGGAGTTGCTGGCCAGGGTTTCCGCGTCCTGGCGGATTTCGGTGAGCATCTGGCGCAGGGAGAGCACCATCTGGCTCAGGGCATGGAGCAGGCTGCCGGGCTGGGTCTGGCCGATGGCCGCATGCAGGTTGCCGCCGGCCACCTGCTGCATGATGGCCGTGGCGGCGGCAGGTTCGCCGCCGATCTGCTTGAGCACGCTGCGGGTCACCAGGTAGCAGATGCTGCCGATCAGGGCCAGCACCACCAGGGCCAGCAGGCCCTGGTAGATCAGGGTTTGCTGGAACTCCCGGTCCACTTCGTCGATATAGACGCCGGTGCCGATGATCCAGTCCCAGGCCGGGAATTTCTGGGCGTAGAGCACCTTGGGATACATGGTGGGATCGCCCGCCTTCTTGACGAACTGGGTGTCCATGTAGGTGGTGGCCTGGTTCTGCAGCAGGCTTGCCAGTTCCCGGATGATCAGCTTGCCGCTGCCGTCCTTCACCTGGTCGCCCATGGGCTTGCCTTCCCATTCCGGCTTCAGGGCATGCATGACGCTGATGCCGTCGGGGGTCCAGATGTAGAAATAGTCGCTCTTGCCGTCGGGGCCGTTGAAACGGATCTGCCGCACGGCCGCCTTGGCGTGGGCCTGGGCCTCGTCGCGGCTGAGGTTGCCGGCGGCTTCCTGGCTTTGATAGTAGGCGACCACGTTGTAGGCGCCCTGGGTGATGGCGCGAATCTGGCCTTTTCTCTCATCCAGCATGAGGGAGCGGGTATTGAAGGCGGCGATGGCCGCCAGTGCCAGGACCCCCAGGAGCGCCACCAGCACCACCGCCAGGAGTCGGGTACGCAGGGAAAGTTGATCAAGCATGGGATTGTCCAAACTATATGAAACATGAAGTGCGCATTATATTTCCGTCACCAGCCATGCCGTGAAGGAAATCACACTTTTCTGCTTCAAATTGGTGCGCCCGCTTCTGCCCATGGTGCATGGTGGCACCGTTTTCTGGCGCCGCTTCCGCCAATTCCCCGGAAGTCCTTTAAGGATCAAGCGATTATGATCCTGGCACAACCCCTGCTATTTGATTGTCGCCCTTCCTCATGGCGCGACCATCATGAACAAGCCCAGCTTCTTCGACGAAATGAACGGTGCCGACGGCGCCGTCCGCTCCCACTACCAGACCTACCGGCGCTGGCTTTCCGAAACCCCTGACGAACGCATCGCCCGCAAGCGGGCCGAGGCCGACATCGCCTTCCGCCGCGTCGGCATCACCTTCGCCGTCTATGGCGAGGAGGCCGGCACCGAGCGGCTGATCCCCTTCGACATCATTCCCCGGGTCATCCCGGCAGATGAGTGGAAGGCCCTCAAGGCCGGCCTCAAGCAGCGGGTCAAGGCCCTCAACCTGTTCCTCCACGACATCTACCACGACCAGGAAATCCTCAAGGCCGGGCGCATTCCCCGGGAGCAGGTGGAGGGCAACGCCCAGTTCCGTCCCATCATGCGCGGGGTGGACGTGCCGGCCGGCATCTATGCCCACATCGCCGGCGTGGACCTGGTGCGGGCCGGGGCCGGCGAGTTCTACGTGCTGGAAGACAACCTGCGGGTGCCCTCCGGCGTCTCCTACATGCTGGAAGACCGCAAGATGATGATGCGGCTCTTCCCCGAGCTGTTCTCCAAGCACAAGGTGGCCCCGGTGGAACACTACCCGGACCTGCTGCTGGAGACCCTGCGGGCCTCCGCTCCCAACGGAGTCTCCGATCCCACCGTGGTGGTGCTGACCCCGGGGGCCTACAACAGCGCCTACTTCGAGCACACCTTCCTGGCCCAGCAGATGGGGGTGGAACTGGTGGAAGGGCGGGACCTTTTCGTCGATAACGACACGGTCTACATGCGCACCACCCAGGGCCCCCAGCGGGTGGATGTGATCTACCGCCGCATCGACGACGACTTCATCGATCCCCAGGTCTTCCGCGCCGACTCCATGCTCGGCGTTCCCGGCATCCTGCAGGCCTACCGGGCCGGCAAGGTGACCCTGGCCAATGCGGTGGGCACCGGGGTGGCCGACGACAAGTCCATCTACCCCTATGTGCCGGAGATGGTGCGCTTTTACCTGGGGGAAGAGCCCATCCTCAACAACGTGCCCACCTACATGTGCCGCAAGCCCGACGACCTGGCCTACACCCTGGCCCACCTGCCGGAACTGGTGGTGAAGGAAGTCCATGGCGCCGGCGGCTACGGCATGCTGGTGGGGCCGGCCTCCACCCAGGCCGAGATCGAGGACTTCCGCCGGCGTCTTGTCGCCAACCCGGAAAAGTACATCGCCCAGCCCACCCTGGCCCTGTCCACCTGCCCCACCTTCGTCGAATCGGGCGTGGCGCCGCGCCATATCGACCTGCGCCCCTTCGTCCTCTCCGGCAAGGAAGTGACCATGGTCCCCGGCGGCCTCACCCGGGTGGCCCTGCAGGAAGGCTCCCTGGTGGTGAACTCCTCCCAGGGCGGCGGCACCAAGGACACCTGGGTGCTGGAATGAGAAACCTTGCCACAGAGGGCACAGAGAACACAGAGGGCAAGACCGTGGCTGCGGCCGGCGTGCTGCCGCAAAACGTGCGGACCCGGAACGCTTCTGGTTTTTCTCTGTGATCTCTGTGTCCTCTGTGGCTAAAAAAGACTAGGAAACCATCATGCTCAGCCGAACCGCCGATCACCTCTACTGGATGGCCCGCTACATCGAGCGGGCCGAGAACCTGGCCCGCCTGCTGGACGTCACCTACCAGATGTCCCTGGTGCCCCAGTCGCCGGAAGCGGCGAACCAGAACTGGAACGCCATCATCGTCCTCAACAGCCTGGAAGAGCCCTTCGCCAAGGCCTACGGCGAGCCCAGCGCGGAAAACGTGCTGCGCTTCATGGTGCGGGACGAAAGCAACTTCTCCTCCATCTACAGCTGCCTGCGGGCGGCCCGGGAAAACGCCCACGCCGTGCGCGGCACCCTCACCACGGAAATGTGGGAGACCATCAACGCCGCCTGGATCGACCTGCGGGCCCAGAGCTTCGAGCAGATCATGGCCGGCGGCATCACCGAGTTCTTCGAATGGGTCAAGCTGCGCTCGGCCCTGACCCGGGGCGTCACCTTCGGCACCCTGCTGCAGGACGAGGCGGCCCACTTCATCCGCATGGGCGGCCTCCTGGAGCGGGCCGACAACACGGCCCGCATCCTGGACGTGAAATACCACTTCCTGCAGCCCAACGGCGAAGGGGAGGAGGGCGGCGTCACCGACTTCTACCAGTGGGGCGCCCTGCTGCGCTCCCTTTCCGCCTTCGAGGTGTACCGCAAGGTGTACCGGGACGTCATCACCCCGGCCCGGGTGGCGGAGCTGCTGATCCTGCGCATGGACATGCCCCGTTCCCTGCACCACTGCCTGGACAAGGTGAATCACCTGCTGGGCCTGGTGGGCAACCGCCAGTCCAGCGAGACCCTGCGCCGGGCCGGCCTGCTGCATTCGCGCCTGCACTACGGCCGTATCGACGACGTGCTGGAGGATGGCCTGCACGAGTACCTGACCGAGTTCATGGACGACATCTACGACCTGGGCAACCGCATCTCCCAGGACTTCCTGGTGCCGGCCTGAGGCGCACCAGTCGGGGAGGCGCCGGCGGCAGCTGCCGCCGGCCTTTTTTCATCATCATAAAAACAGCGACGACGACATGACTTACTGCGTGGCAATGCGGCTCGATGCCGGCCTGGTCTTCCTTTCCGATTCCCGCACCAACGCCGGGGTGGACCACATCAACACCTTCCGCAAGATGACCGTGTGGGAGCGCCCGGGGGAGCGCATGCTGGTGCTGATGACCTCGGGCAACCTCTCCATCAGCCAGTCCGTGGTCAATGTGCTGAACGAGCACCTGGCGGCCACTGACAAGCCCAATCTCTACAACGCCCCCAACCTGTTCGAGGCGGCGCGCCTGGTGGGCGACGCCCTGCGCGAGGTGCACCAGCGGGATGCGGCCGCCCTCAAGGAATTCGGCGTCGATTTCGCTGCCGCCTTCATCCTCGGCGGCCACATCCACGGCGAGGAGCCGCGCCTGTTCCAGATCTACGCCGCCGGCAACTTCATCGAGGCGACCCACGATACGCCCTACTTCCAGATCGGCGAATCCAAGTACGGCAAGCCCATCATCGACCGGGTGGTGAAAAAGGCCACCAGCCTGGAGGAGGCCTCCAAATGCGCCCTCATCTCCATGGATTCCACCATCCGCTCCAACCTCTCCGTGGGCCTGCCCCTGGACCTGCTGGTCTACGAGAGGGGGGACTTCAAGGTCACCCACCAGATCAAGATCGGCGCCGACGATCCCTACTTCAACCAGATTCGCACCCAATGGGGCGAACGCCTGCGCCAGGTCTTCGCCGAACTGCCCGACCCGGCCTGGGATTAAGGCCGGGAGCGGCTCGGCAGGCAACAAAAAAGGCGCCCGCGGGCGCCTTTTGCTTGGGCCGGGAAACGGCTCAGGGCTTGTTCACTTCCACCGCCGGATAGACGTAGGAGAACTTCTCGTTGCCCTTGAACAGTTCCAGGACGAAGGGCTGGGCCAGCTGGTAGAGGTCCAGGCGGGTGTAGTCCTGGCCTGGCACGGCGCCGCCGTTGAGCAGGGAGGTCTCGATGTTGTAGGCGATGGCGTAGAACTCGTCGGCCAGGTCCAGGGCGCCCATCAGGTCGGCGGCACCCAGCAGGCGCTGGGGCGCGGCGCTCTTGGTCGCCGGCTTGGCGGCAGCAACGGGCTTGGTGGCGGGCTTGGTGCTGGCGGCCGGCTTGGCGACGACCGGCTTCGCTGCCGGCTTGGCCACGGGTTTGGCGGCAACTTTGGCGACGGGTTTGGCTGCGGGCTTCACTGCCGGTTTTACGGCGGCTTTGGCGACGGGCTTGCTGGCGGGCTTGGCGGCGGGCTTGGCGGCGGTGGCGGCTTTGACGGGGGCTTTGGTGGCCATGGCGGTTTTCCTGTTTATTTGCGGCCGAATTTTTCGGCCAGGGCGGTGAGCTTGGCGGCGCGCTGGGCTTCCGCCTTCTTGGCATCTTCTTCGGCCTTCTTGGCGGCGGCTTCGGCGCGGCGCTGTTCGGCCTGTTTCTTGAAGCGTTCCTTCAGCACTTCGGAGGCGTGCTGGCGGTGTTCCTCGGCCACCTCGCCGGCGGCGCTGCCCTGCAGGTCGTGGCGCTGGGTGGCCTTCTCCATGTTCTTCAGGTAGCGGACCGAGTTGGTGTGGCGGAACAGGCTCACCTTCAGCAGCTTGGGGTCGATTTCCGGATACAGGGCGGCCAGTTGCTGGTTGATGCCGATGGCCAGGGGCAGGTGGTCGCGGAAAACCTGGAATTTTTCGCTCAGTTCGGCGAGGAATTCGCGGGGCGTGCTGAAGGCGGGAGAGGTCATCTGGGTGTTGGGTTGAAATGCGGAAGGGTGGGAGGTTATCACGCAGGGAAAATGCTGCAACTGGGCTGTAACAGGGGGCTGGGGCTCCCGTTCCTGGTGCGCCCGGGGCAGGCGTGCTCCGGGATGGTGCGGATGCTGGCCGGCAGCCGGCCCGGGGCCCAGTATCCATGAGCCTCTCCAGGGGGTGACCCGTCCTGGGGCATGGCCCGGCTCTTGCTAAATCCGGCTATCGCCCATCGCCCGGAGCCGCCCCGTGTCCATCCACGTCGCGCTGAACCACGTCACCCATTACCGCTACGACCGGCCCATCGCCCTGGGGCCCCAGGTGATCCGGCTGCGTCCGGCGCCCCACAGCCGCACCCCCATCCTCTCCTATTCCCTCAAGGTGATGCCGGGGGAACACTTCATCAACTGGCAGCAGGATCCCCAGGCCAACTGGCTGGCCCGCCTGGTGTTCCCGGAGAAGACCCGGGAGTTCCGGGTGGAGGTGGATCTGGTGGCCCAGATGTCGGTCATCAATCCCTTCGACTTCTTCCTCGAACCCTATGCGGAGGAGGTGCCCTTCGCCTACGAGGCCTGGCAGCGGCACGAGCTGGCGCCCTATCTGTACACCCTGCCGGCGACGCCGAAATTCCAGGCGTATCTGGCTTCCATCTCCCGGGAGAAATGCCGCAGCGTGGATTTCCTGGTGGCCCTCAACGCCCGTCTGGCCCGGGACATTTCCTACCTGATCCGCCTCGAGCCCGGGGTGCAGACGCCGGAAGAGACCCTGGCCAAGGGCTCCGGCTCCTGCCGCGACTCGGCCTGGCTGCTCTGCCAGCTGCTGCGCCACCTGGGCCTGGCGGCCCGCTTCGTTTCCGGCTACCTGATCCAGCTCACCGCCGACGTCAAATCCCTGGACGGTCCCTCCGGTCCCGCAGCCGATTTCACCGACCTGCACGCCTGGTGCGAGGTGTACCTGCCCGGCGCCGGCTGGATCGGCCTGGACCCCACCTCCGGCCTCTTCGCCGGCGAGGGCCACATTCCCCTGGCCGCCTCCCCCGAGCCTTCCTCGGCGGCGCCCATCAGCGGCGCCCTGGAGCCGTGCGAATGCGAGTTCGGCCACACCATGGGCGTGACCCGCATCTGGGAAGCTCCCCGGGTGACCAAGCCCTACAGCGAGGAACAGTGGTCCCGCATCGAAGCCCTGGGGCAGACGGTGGACAGCGACCTGGCGGCCCGGGACGTGCGCCTGACCATGGGCGGCGAGCCCACCTTCGTCTCCATGGACGACCCGGACGGGGCCGAGTGGAACACCGAGGCCCTGGGGCCGAAGAAGCGCCTGCTGGCGGCCGACCTGTTCCACCGCCTGCGAGAGAAATACGCGCCCCACGGCTTCATGCATTTCGGCCAGGGCAAGTGGTATCCGGGGGAACAGCTGCCCCGCTGGTCCCTCAACTGCTACTGGCGCCAGGACGGCGAGCCCCTGTGGCAGCGGCCCGAGCTGTACGCCGACGAGTCCCGGGACTACGGCGTCGATGCCGCCCGGGCCGGCGCCTTCCTCGGCGAAGTGGCGCGGCGCCTGGGCCTGGAGGAAAAGCATGTGTTCCCCGCCTACGAGGACGCCTTCTACTACCTGTGGCGGGAGCGGCGCCTGCCGGCCAACGTGGATCCCTTCGACGCCCGCCTCGACGATCCCCTGGAGCGGGCGCGCCTGGCCAAGGTGTTCACCCGGGGCCTGGAGCAGGCCGTGGGCCAGGTGCTGCCCCTGGGCAAGACGGCCGCCGGCCGCTGGCAGAGCGGCTCCTGGTTCCTGCGCAGCGAGCGCTGCTACCTGATTCCCGGCGACTCCCCGGTGGGCTACCGCCTGCCCCTGGATTCCCAGCCCTGGGTCAGCCAGTCCGACTACCCCTACCTCAATCCGCCGGACCCGGCGGCGCCCCGGGCGCCCCTGGCCCGCCACGCCGAACTGCGGCGGCAGGTGCCGGGCATTCCCACGGAGGCCATGCCTGGCAGGCAGGCAGCAAGCGCATCTCCGGGTGGCATTCCTGGAGAGGCAGGCGGGGAGCGGGTCCCGGGGCATCATGAATCCGCCGCCTGGATCACCCGCACCGCCATGTGCGCCGAGCCCCGTAACGGTGTGCTCTACATTTTCATGCCCCCCGTGGGCTGCCTGGAGGACTACCTGGAAGTGCTGGCGGCGGTGGAAGCCACCGCCGAGGCCCAGGGCCTGCCGGTCATGTTCGAAGGCTACGAGCCGCCCCGGGACCCGCGCCTGGAAGTGTTCCGGGTGACGCCGGACCCGGGGGTGATCGAGGTGAACATCCACCCGGCCAAATCCTGGGATGAACTGGTGGAGCGCACCAGCCACCTCTACGAGGCGGCCCGGGAAACCCGCCTGTCCACCGAGAAGTTCATGCTCGACGGCCGCCACACCGGCACCGGCGGCGGCAACCACTTCGTCCTCGGCGGCGCCACGCCGGCCGATTCCCCCTTCCTGCGCCGGCCCGACCTGCTGCGCAGCCTCATCTCCTACTGGCACAACCACCCCAGCCTGTCCTACCTCTTCTCCGGCCTCTTCGTCGGCCCCACCTCCCAGGCACCGCGGGTGGACGAGGCCCGCAACGACAGCCTCTACGAGCTGGAGACCGCCTTCCGCCAGTTCCCGCCGCCGGGGGAGGGGGGCGCCCCCTGGCTCACCGACCGGCTGCTGCGCAACCTGCTCATCGACGTCACCGGCAACACCCACCGGGCCGAGTTCTGCATCGACAAGCTGTTCTCCCCCGACGGCCCCACGGGGCGCCTGGGCCTGCTGGAACTGCGGGCCTTCGAGATGCCGCCCCACGCCCGCATGAGCCTGACCCAGCAACTGCTGCTGCGGGCCCTGGTGGCGCGCTTCTGGGCCCGCCCCTACGCCCCGGAGCGGCTGGCCCGCTGGGGCACGGAGCTGCACGACCGCTTCATGCTGCCCCACTTCATCGCCCAGGATTTCGCCGACGTGGTGACGGAAATGCAGGCGGCGGGCTACGCCTTCGACCCGGCCTGGTTCGCGCCCCACCTGGAATTCCGCTTCCCCCGCATCGGCGACTTCGCCGTGGGCGGCGTCGCCGTGGAGCTGCGCCACGCCCTGGAGCCCTGGCACGTCATGGGCGAGGAGGGCGCCGCCGGCGGCACCGTGCGCTATGTGGATTCCTCCGTGGAGCGGCTCCAGGTCAAGGTCACGGGCCTGCCACCGGACCGCTACCGCCTCACCTGCAACGGCCATGCCGTGCCCCTGCAGCCCACCGGCACCGTCGGCGAGTTCGTCGCCGGGGTGCGCTACCGGGCCTGGCAGCCGGCCGCCTGCCTGCATCCCACCATCGGCGTCCATGCGCCCCTGACCTTCGACCTGGTGGATACCTGGATGGACCGCTCCCTGGGCGGCTGCCAGTACCACGTGGCCCATCCGGGCGGGCGCAATTTCGAGGCCTTCCCGGTCAATGCCTTCGAGGCCGAGAGCCGGCGCCTGGCCCGCTTCTTCCCCATGGGCCACACTCCGGGTCCCCTGGCGGGCCGGGGCCAGGCGGCGCCGCCGCAGAACCCGGAATTCCCGTTTACGCTAGACTTGCGCCGCCAGGGCCGGCCCTAGTCCCTCCCTGGAAAAAACCACCAGCGCGGCGCCCCTTTTCCCCGCCGCGCTTTTTTGCGGAACGCCATGGCGCGCACCCTTCTCTCCATCTACCCCGATTCCGCCGGCCGCTACGACGAAATGCTCGCCGCCGGCGGCGCGGTGCGTCCCCACTGGCAAGCCTTCTTTTCCCACCTGGACGCCGCCTCGCCGGAGCAGATGCGGGCCCGCCTGGCCTTCGTGCAGCGGCGCATCCAGGAAAACGGCGTCACCTACAACGTCTATGCCGACCCCAAGGGCACCGACCGGCCCTGGGAACTGGACCCCCTGCCGCTGATCATCCCCGCCGACGAGTGGCGCCAGCTCGCCGCCGCCGTGGCCCAGCGCGCCACCCTGCTCAACGCCGTCCTGGCCGACCTCTACGGCCCCCAGGACCTGCTGGCCTCGGGCCTGCTGCCGCCGGCCCTGGTGTACGGCCACGGCGGCTTCCTCTGGCCCTGCCGCCAGGTGCGCCAGCCCGGCGATACCTTCCTCCATTTCTACGCCGTGGACCTGGCCCGCTCGCCGGACGGCCGCTGGTGGGCCATCGCCGACCGCACCCAGGCCCCCTCCGGCGCCGGCTATTCCCTGGAAAACCGGCTGATCGTCTCCCGGGTCTTCCCCGACCTCTTCCGCGACCTCAAGGTGGAGCACCTGGCCGGCTTCTTCCGCAGCGTCCAGGAGAGCCTGGCCCACTACGCCCCGGACAGCGGCGAGGGCGGCGAGCCGCCCCTGATCGTGCTGCTCACGCCCGGGCCCTACAACGAAACCTACTTCGAGCACGCCTACCTGGCCCGCTACCTGGGCTTCCCCCTGGTGGAAGGGCCGGACCTGACGGTGCGGGGCGAGACCGTCTTCCTCAAGACCCTCACCGGCCTGAAACGGGTGCACGCCATCCTGCGCCGCCAGGACGACGACTTCTGCGACCCCCTGGAGCTGCGCGGCGATTCCGCCCTCGGCGTGCCCGGCCTGCTGCAGGCGGTGCGGGCCGGCCGGGTGCTGGTGGCCAATGCCCTGGGCAGCGGCGTGGTGGAGTCGGGGGCGTTGCCGGGCTTCCTCCCGGCCATCTGCGAGCGCCTCCTGGGGGAACCCCTGCAGATGCCCTCGGTGGCCACCTGGTGGTGCGGCGAGGCGCCGGCCCTCAGGTACACCAGCGAACACCTGGACCAGCTGGTGATCAAGGCGGCCTTCCCCGGCCGCCGCTTCGACCCCATTTTCGGCGCCGACCTGAAGGGTGCCCAGCGGGAGCAGCTGCTGGCCCGCCTGCAGGCCGAGCCCCAGGCCTACGTGGCCCAGGAACTGGTGCAGCTGTCCCAGGCCCCCACCTGGAGCCGCAGCCACGAGCGGCGCCTGCTGGCCCGGCCGGCGGGGCTGCGGGTCTATGCCGTGGCCACGCCCCAGGGCTACCGGGTGATGCCCGGCGGCCTCGCCCGGGTGGCCGGCGGCGCCGGTGCCCGGGTCATTTCCATGCAGCGGGGCGGCGCCTCCAAGGACGCCTGGGTGCTGTCCGACGAGCCGGTGTCCACCTTCAGCCTGCTCAAGCCCTCCATCGGTGCCCGGGACGTGGTGCGGGGCGGTCGCAGCCTCTCTTCCCGGGTGGTGGAAAACCTCTTCTGGCTGGGCCGCTATTCGGAACGCTGCGACCACACCAGCCGCTTCCTGCGGGTGGCCCTGACCCGGCTCATCGACGCCGGCGGCGAGCCGGGGCCGGAGCTGTTCGCGGCCCTGGCGGTGGGCGAGGCCATGGGCCTGCTGCCGCCCCGGGACGAGGCCGGGGAACAGGCGGCGGCCCGGCCGCCGGCCCCGCCCCCGACCCTGGCCGAGCGGCTGACCCGGGCGGTCTTCGACGACGCCTGGGATACCGGCCTGGCGGCGGGCCTGAAGCGCCTGCAATGGTCCGCCACCCAGGTGCGGGAGCGCCTCTCCATGGACCACTGGCACGCCATCAACCGCCTCAATCACGACATGCAGGCCAGCAAGGAAAGCCGGCCCGAGCCCGGCGAAACCCTGGCCTGTCTCGACCAGGCCCTGCTCTCCTGCGCCTCCCTGGCCGGCTTCACCATGGACAACATGACCCGGGACGACGGCTGGCGCTTCCACGTGGTGGGCCGCCGCCTGGAGCGGCTGCACTTCCTGGCCTCGGCCATCGCCGGCTTCCTCGCCCTGGAGGGCAAGGACCGCTCCCAGGGCCAGGGCGGCCTGGAGTGGCTGCTGGAGCTGGCCGACAGCACCATCACCTACCGCTCCCGCTACCTTTCCCAGCCCGAGCTGCTGCCGGTGATCGATCTCCTGGTGCTGGACGAGGACAACCCCCACTCGGTGGCCTTCCAGGCCCAGGTGGTGGGGCGCTACCTGGGCCGTCTGCAACAGTCCCTGGGCGGCGGGGCCGGGGAGGCCGGCGCCCCCTTCACCGACGACCTGGAACTGCTGCTGGCCCGCCTGCGCAGCGTGGACCTCTCCCGCTTCCAGGGCGACGTCTGCGGCGACTGCATCGGCTGCAATGCCTGCGAGGACCTGGCGGCGGTGCTGTGGGCCCTGGCGGCGGCGGTGCGGGAGCTTTCCGACCGCCTGGCTATGCGCTACTTCACCCACGTGGGCGACGTCAGCCATCAGACGGTGGCGGCCTGAGCATGCCCTTGCACGATCCGGTTCCGGCCCTGGAGGCGCCCCTGGCGGCGGCCTACCGCATCACCCACGCCACCGAATACCGCTACGGGGCCCCGGTGGCCCTCTCCCAGCAGCTGCTGCATCTGACGCCCCGGCCCCTGCCCTGGCAGACGGTACGGGAACACCGGCTGGAGGTGGAGCCCCTGCCGTCCCTGCGCCTGGAGCGCTGGGACGCCTTCGGCAATCCGGTCACCCAGCTGGCCTTCGACGGCCCCCACGACAGCCTCACGGTGCGGGCCGAGACCGAGATCGAGGTGCTGCCCCGCTTTGCCGGCGAACTGCCCCCGGGCCAGCCCTGGGAAGGCTGGCGCCAGGCCCTGGTGTACCGGGGCGCCCTGCCGCCGCCGGCGGAACTGCTGGAGGCGGTGCAGTTCGCCTTTCCCTCTCCCTTCGTCAGCCTGGGGCCCGCCTTCGCCGCCTATGCGGCGCCGTCCTTCACCCCCGGCCGGGGCCTGCTGGCGGCGGCCCGGGACCTCATGGGGCGCATCCATGCCGAGTTCGAATTCGACCCCCAGGCCACCAGCGTCGCCACCCCGGTGGCCGAGGTGCTGGCCAGGAAGCGGGGCGTCTGCCAGGACTTCGCCCACCTCATGCTGGCCTGCCTGCGCTCCCTCGGCCTGCCGGCCCGTTACGTCAGCGGCTACCTGCTCACCGAGCCGCCCCCGGGCTGCCCCCGGCTGATCGGGGCCGACGCCTCCCACGCCTGGGTCTCCCTGTTCTGTCCCGGCCTGGGCTGGGTGGATCTGGACCCCACCAACGACCTCATTCCCGACAGCCGCCACATCACCCTGGCCTGGGGCCGGGACTTCGGCGACGTTTCCCCCATGCGCGGCGTCATCCTGGGCGGCGGCGCCCACGAGCTGGAGGTGGCGGTGACGGTGCTGCCCCTGGCTGCACCGGCCTAGCCGCCGCAGCCATTGATAAAAAAAGAAGGGGCCCTCGGGCCCCTTCTTTTTTGCCCCGGGCGGGGCTAGGGCCTCAGGCGGCCACGGCCAGGGTGTTGCGGTCGATGACCCGGCGCAGGACGAAGCTGGTATGGACGCCGGTGACCCCGGCGATACGGTTGATGCGGTTGAGCAGCAGCTCCTGGTAGGCGTCCATGTCCTGCACCGCCACCTTCAGCTGGTAGTCGGACTGCTGGCCGGTGATGAGCAGGCATTCCAGGACCTCGGGCACCTGGGCGATGGCAGCCTCGAAATTGGTGAAGCGCTCCGGCGTGTGCTGGTCCATGGAAATGCCGATCAGGGCCATCAGGGACAGGCCCAGCTTTTTCGCGTCCAGCTGGGCCCGGTAGCCGGTGATGAGGCCCGCTTCCTCCAGGGCCCGCACCCGGCGCAGGCAGGGGGAGGGGGAGAGGCCGATGCGGTCGGCCAGGTCCTGGTTGCTGATGCGTCCGTCCTCCTGCAGCAGCTGCAAGATCTGGCGGTCGTAGCGGTCGATTTCCATAAAATTCCCGGGGTTTGTGAATGCGTAAAATTATTATTGTGCAATAGGTGATTTAGCGCAATTAAATTGCCGTAAATGTCATTTTTGGGCTGAAGAACGCAAGCACCTGCGGGCCCGAATTCTCTAACATTGCTCCATCGTTTGATTCATTCAGGAGCCCGCCATGTTGTCCAACCCGTCCAGCAAATATCGGCCTTTCGCCCCGGTGCAACTCGCCGACCGCCAGTGGCCCAGCCGGGTCATCACCACCCCGCCGATGTGGATGAGCACGGACCTGCGGGACGGCAACCAGTCCCTCTTCGAGCCGATGAATGTCGAGAAGAAGATGCGCATGTTCAAGACCCTCTGCCAGGTGGGCTTCAAGGAAATCGAGGTGGCTTTCCCCTCCGCTTCCCAGACCGACTTCAACTTCGTGCGCAGCCTCATCGAAGACGGCCACATCCCCCAGGATGTGACCATCGAGGTCCTCACCCAGGCCCGGGAACACCTCATCCGCCGCACCATGGAGTCCATCAAGGGCGCCCCCCGGGCCATCGTCCATGTCTATAACGCCACCTCCCAGCCCTTCCGCGACTTCGTCTTCGGCATGAGCAAGGCCGAGGTGGTGGCCATGGCGGTGGAAGCCGTCACCCTGATCAAGCAGTTGGCCGCCGAGATGCCGGAGACCGAGGTGGTGCTCGAGTACAGCCCGGAAACCTTCACCGCCACCGAACTCGATTTCGCCCTGGAAGTGTGCGACGCCGTCACCGCCGCCTGGGGCGCCACCCCGGACAACAAGGTGATCCTCAACCTGCCGACCACGGTGGAAATGGCCACGCCCAACATCTACGCCGACCAGATCGAGTGGATGCACCGCCACCTGGCCCGCCGCGACAGCGTCATCCTCAGCCTGCACCCCCACAACGACCGGGGCACCGCCGTAGCCGCCGCCGAGCTGGGCCTCATGGCCGGCGCCGACCGGGTCGAGGGCTGTCTCTTCGGCAACGGCGAGCGTACCGGCAATGTGGACATCGTCACCGTGGCCCTCAACATGTACACCCAGGGCGTCCATCCCGGCCTCGACTTCTCCGACATCAACGCCGTCGCCCGTACCGTCGAGCACTGCAACCAGTTGCCCATTCACCCGCGCCATCCCTATGTGGGTGATCTCGTCTTCACGGCCTTCTCCGGCTCCCACCAGGACGCCATCAAGAAGGGTTTTTCCGCTCAAAAGGCGGATGCGCCGTGGAACGTTCCCTACCTCCCCATCGATCCCGCCGACGTGGGCCGCAGCTATGATTCCGTGATCCGGGTGAATAGCCAGTCGGGCAAGGGCGGCATCGCCTACCTGCTGGAGACGGAGTACGGTGTGGTCATGCCGCGCCGCCTGCAGGTGGAGTTTTCCGGGGTGGTCCAGCAGCACGCCGACAGCCACGGCAGCGAACTCACCGCCGCCGACATCTGGCAGCTCTTCTGTCGCACCTACCTGGAGCCGGTGGCGCCGGTGCATTACCGGGAGCACCACCTGTTCGAGCACGGCAGCGCCCAGGGCATCCGCCTCTCGGTGGACATCGACGGCACCGCCCACCTGCTCAGCGGCGAAGGCAACGGCCCCATCGATGCCGCCATCCATGCCCTGCGCGGCGCCGGCCTGCAGGTCCAGGTGCGCAGCTACGAGGAACGCTCCATGGCGCCGAGCCAGGACGGCGGCGAGGCCCGGGCCTGCGCCTTCGTCGAGATGGCCTGCGACGGCCGGGAGTTCTACGGCGTCGGCATCGACGGCAACATCGTCACCGCCTCCCTCAAGGCCATCGTCAGCGGCCTCAACCGCAGCGGCCAGCAGTTCCGCACCCACCAGGCGGCCTGAGACCGGCGGCCGTCGCCGCATGCAAAACGGGGCCCGCGGGCCCCGTTTTTTTTTCGTGCTGCCGGCTCAGCCCCAGCGGGCCAGCATCCACTTCTGCCGCTCGGCCCGGCCGACGAAGCTCCACACCGCCAGGCGGCTCTGCTTCTGCCCCTGGCTCATGGCAATGATGCGGCTGGCGGTGGGCTTGACCTTGGCCAGGGCCGCTTCCACATGGCGCAGGTTTTCCGCCTTGGAGACCAGGGCGGAAAACCACAGAGCCCGCTTGGGGATGCCGGCGCTCTGCTCGATCAGGCGGGTGAGGAAGGCCCGTTCGCCGCCGGGATACCACAGCTCGTTGTCCTGGCCGCCGAAGTTGGAGCCGCCCTTGCCCGGCGTCTGGCCCAGGTTCTTCTGCTTGCGCTCGCCGGCGAAGCGGGCGTCGGCGGCGGAGGCGTGGAAGGGCGGGTTGCACAGGGTCAGGTCGAACTTCTCGCCGGAGCGCAGCACGCCGACGAAGATGTTGTCCGGCACCGGCTGGTGGCGCAGCTCGATGGCGCCGGCCAGATGCTCGTTGGCGGCGAGGATGCGGGCCACGTTGTCCAGGGACTTCTGCTCCGTATCGACGCCGACGAAACGCCAGCCGTATTCGGCGTGGCCGATGAGGGGATAGACGCCGTTGGCGCCGACGCCGATGTCCAGCACCCGCACCCGCTCCCCGGTAGGGATGCGGTCCTCGTTGCCTTCCGCCAGCATGTCGGCCAGGTGGTGCAGCAGGTCGGCCCGGCCCGGGATGGGCGGACACAGATAGCCGGGGGGGATGTCCCAGCCGGAAACGCCGTAGTCCGCTTCCAGCAGGGCCTTGTTGAGGGCCTTGACCGCCTTCGGGTTGGCGAAGTCGATGCTGGGGTTGCCGGCGGGCGTGGTGACGATGAAGCGGGCCAGCTCGGGCGTGATGGCCGCCAGGGTGGCGAAGTCGTAGCCGTGGGCGTGGCGGTTGCGCGGATGCAGGCCGGGCTTGGGGCTGGCGGGGGCGGCGGGATTGGTCATGGGCGATGGGCGGTGAGAGAGGGGGCGAGTATCCCACGGATCGGCGACGGCGCCGGGGAAAGGGTGGGGAAGGGCATTAATGGCCGTTGGGCTGGCGGCGGCAAGGCCGGCGGGTGGGGCGGCAAGAGAGGCGAGCGGTTTGCAGCGGCGTTTCCGGCCGGGGCGGCGGTTCGGCGGCGGGCCCGGATTCTACCGATACCCCCGCCAGGACGCCCGTCCCTCCTGCCTTTCCGTCATGGCATGCCCGGGATGGCCGTCCTGCCTGGCCCCTGGCCTGCCTAGCTGCTGGCGCCCTGGTACAGGGTGCGGAACACGGCCCAGCGGCGCGGGTCGATCTGGCCTGCTTCGAGGGCGCTGCGCAGGGCGCAGTCCGGCTCCCGGTCGTGGCGGCAGTCGCGGAAGCGACACTGACCCAGGTGGGGCGCCAGTTCGGCGAAGGCGTGCTCGATGTCGCTGCGGGAGAGGTGCTGCAGGCCGAAATCCTGCAGGCCGGGGGAGTCGATCAGGTCGCCGGCCTCGGGTTTGGCCGGGTCCAGGTGGTAGAGGCGGGCGTGGGTGGTGGTGTGCTTGCCCGAATCCAGGGCTTCGGAAATTTCCCGGGTGGCGGCGCGGGCTTCGGGAATGAGGGCATTCACCAGGGTCGATTTGCCCATGCCGGACTGGCCCACCAGCAGGCTGGTGTGGCCGGCCAGGAGCGGGCGCAGGGCCTCGGCCCCGTGCAGGGCGGAAAGCTCCAGCACCGGCACGCCGAGGGCGACGAAGGGGGCCAGGGCCTGGCGGGCCGGGGCGATCTTGTCCGCCAGGTCGCACTTGTTGAGGATGATGCGGGCGGCCACGCCCTGGTCCTGGGTGGCCACCAGGGTGCGGCAGACCAGCTCGAAGCTGAAGCCCGGCTCGGTGGCGACCACGATCAGCACCTGGCTGACGTTGGCGGCGATGAGCTTCTGCCGGTATTCGTTGGAGCGGTAGAGTAGGGAACTGCGCGGCGTGATGGCCTCGATGGCGCCCTGGTCCTTGGCCGGACGGCTGATCTCGACCCGGTCGCCGCAGGCGATGTCGCTCTTCTTGCCCCGGGGGAAGCACAGCAGGGTTTCCCCGCCGGCCAGTTCCACCATGTACTGGCGGCCGTGGGCGGCCACCACCTGACCTGGGATGCGCTCGCTCATAGGGCCGCCAGCGCTTCGATCTTGGCGGCGCAGATGAAGTCGTTGCGGGAGAGGCCGCCCACGTCGTGGGTGCCGTAGGTGACGCGCACGGTGTTGTAGTTCACTTGCAGTTCCGGGTGATGGTTTTGCCGCTGGGCCAGCCAGGCGACGCCGTTGGCGAAGAGCATGGCCGCCTCGTAGCCGGTGAAATGGAAAGTCTTGGCGATATGGCCGTCCTCCCGGCTCCAGCCAGGAAGCAGGGGCAGCAGCATGGCCACCGTGGCGTCGTCCAGCCGGTGCTGGGGGCCGGAGAGGTGACGGCAGGTGTCGCGGGCCAGATCGTCCAGGAGCATGGCGCTTTCCTTCAGGCGGTTGCCCCGGCGCCGGTCCGGCGCTGGCTCAGGCGGGTGATGTGAGCGATGCGCAGGGCGGCGGGCGGGTGGGAATCGTAGAACAGGGAATGGAGCGGGTCCGGGGTCAGGGTGCTGGCGTTGTCCTCGTACAGCTTGACCAGGGCGGCCACCAGCTGCTCGCCGTCGGCGTGCTCCACCGCGTAGGCGTCGGCCTCGTATTCGTGGCGGCGGGAGAGCAGGCTGGAAAGGGGCGTCAGCAGGAAGGTGAACACCGGTGCCACCATGAAGAAGAGGATCAGGGCCAGGGCCGTGTTCCGGGCCGAGACGCCGAGACCGGCATAGAACCAGGGCGCTTCCATGAGCTGGCCGAGGAGCCAGAGGAAGCCCAGGGACATGGCGAAGAGCAGGGCGATGCGCTTGACGATGTGGCGCCGCTTGAAATGGCCCAGCTCGTGGGCCAGCACCGCTTC
Source organism: Azospira sp. MPR-E4 (assembly GCF_058809645.1). Classification (NCBI taxonomy): domain Bacteria; kingdom Pseudomonadati; phylum Pseudomonadota; class Betaproteobacteria; order Rhodocyclales; family Rhodocyclaceae; genus Azospira; species Azospira sp. MPR-E4. The sequence goes on from NZ_JBXAST010000005.1 coordinate 44,554, forward strand.
GGCCTCCACCGGGGAGAGGCGGGAGAGCAGGGTGTCGAAGAAGACGATGCGCTTGTTTTTGCCGAAGCCGGTGAAATAGGCGTTGCCGTGGGCGCTGCGTTTGGAGCCGTCCATGACGAAGAGGCCGGAGGCGGCAAAACCGCAGCGGGCCAGCAGGGCCTCGATGCGGGATTTCAGCTCGCCCGCTTCCAGGGGCGCGAACTTGTTGAAGAGGGGGGCGATCCAGGTGGGGTAGATGAACAGCAGCAAAAGATTGAAGCCGGACCAGAAGAGCCAGACGTAGAGCCACCAGTTCTCCCCCATGGAGCCCATCAGCCACAGCACCGCCAGCACCACCGGGGTGCCGATGGCGGCGCCCAGCAGGGTGCTTTTGAGCAGATCGGTGAGGAACAGGGCCGGGGTCATGCGGTTGAAGCCGAAGCGCTCCTCCAGCACGAACTGGCGATACCAGGCGAAAGGCAGGTCGATGGCGCCGGAAATGAGGGTGACGCTGCCGATCAGGCCCAGGCCGTAGCCCAGGGGGCTGTCCGGCAGCCAGCCCTGCCACAGGCCATGCAGGGCCTGGATGCCGCCGCCCAGGGTGAAACCGAGCAGGACCAGGGCTTCCAGGAGGGTGGCGGCCATGCCGAAGCGGTTGCGGGCCACGGTGTAGTCGGCGGCCTTCTGGTGGGCCTCCAGGGAGACGCGGGCGGAGAATTCGGCCGGCACCGCCCCGCGGTGGGCCTGGACGTGGGCGATCTGGCGCCGGGCCAGACCCAGGCGCAGGGCCAGGCTGAGGAGGAGGGCTGCGAGGAATACGAGGGTGAAGGTCACGGCAGGAAAGTCGTCTCGACAGGGAAAAAGCGGATTCGGGGCTGGTCCGGGGTAGGTTCGGCAGGCCGATGATGCAGGAAGGCAGTCAGCCGGCATGAAGCTGTGACAAAATAGAGGCTTCGCAAGTTTCTCCTCGGATTATGGCACAGGACGCAAACCACCTCGTCTGGCTGGACATGGAAATGACCGGCCTCAACCCGGACCAGGATCGCATCATCGAAATGGCCATGGTGGTCACCGACGTCAATCTCAACGTCCTGGCCGAGTCCCCCGTGTGGGCCGTGCACCAGGCCGAGGCGGTGCTGGACGGCATGGACGACTGGAACAAGAACACCCACGGCAAGTCCGGCCTGATCGACCGGGTGCGCGCGTCCGCCACCGACGAGGCCAAGGTCGAGGCCGAGGCCCTGGCCTTCATGGCCCAGTGGGTGCCCCGCCGCGCCACGCCCATGTGCGGCAATTCCATCGGCCAGGACCGCCGTTTCATGGCCCGCTACATGCCGGCCCTGGAAGACTATTTCCATTACCGGAATCTGGATGTGAGCACCCTCAAGGAGCTGTGCCGGCGCTGGGCGCCCGAGGTGGCCCAGGGCTTCGCCAAGAAGGGCCTGCACACGGCCCTTTCCGACATCCACGAATCCATCGAAGAATTGCGGTACTACCGCGAAAAATTCCTGCGGGTCTGAGAATCCGCGGAAAAAACATTTACCACGTTGGGAGGAACAATGAGAAAAATTCTGGGAATGGCATTTCCCCTGCCCCTTGCCCTGAGCCTGTCCCTGGGTCTGCTGGCGGCGCCCGCGCACGCCGCGCCGCCCAAGAAGGAAGCCGCCCCGGCCCCCGCCGCCGCGCCGGCCCCGACCACGCCGGAAGAAAAGCTGGCGGCCATGAAGATCAACATCGCCGCCGCCGTCGCCGCCGGCAAGAAGGCCTCCTTCTTCTGCGCCAACTGTCACGGCGAGGACGGCAACAGCAAGTACCCGGAAGTGCCCAACCTGGCGGGCCAGAACCCGGCCTACCTGCTGGAGCAGATCCGCAAGTTCGGCTCCGGCCAGCGCAAGGATGAATTCATGCAGGGCCTGATCAAGGTGCTGTCCGACGACGAGCGGGTGCAGATTTCCCTGTTCTATTCCGAGTCCAAGGTGGTGCCGGGCAATGCGGACGCCGCCCTGGTGCGCCGCGGCCAGGATACCTTCGCCAAGCTGTGCGTGCGCTGCCACGGCGAGGACGCCCGCGGCAACGAGAAAATTGCCCGCCTGGCAGGCCAGCAGAAGGAATACCTGATCCGCTCCATCACCCGTTACCGGGACAAGACCGGCGAGCGCATCGATCCCCTGATGCAGATCGCCACCGCGCCCCTGACCAACGACGACATCAAGGCCGTGGCCGCCTACCTGACCACCAAGCGCTGAGCTGCTTCAGCCCGCGTCTGGCGCCGTCAAAAAGCCCGGGCCCCTCTCCTTTGCAGGAGCAGGGGCCCGGGTTTTTTCTTGTCTGGAAAAAGGCGATCTTTGCGGCGGCCTCAGCCGGCGCGGCGCTGGTACAGACGCAGCCTTTCCGTCTTGTCGCCGGGACGGGCGCCTTCCCAGACCCGTTCCCAGCCGGTGCCGGCGGTGCCGCTGCTCTTCACCGGCACCAGGGCCAGCATCCAGTCGCAGCGCTTGCCTTCGCTGCTGGCCAGGGGCAGGGGGCGCAGGTCGCCGAAGATGTCGAGGGAGGCCTTCAGGGCCGGCGACAGTTCGCCCCGCACCGCGACGCAGCCGTGCTTGGCCGGCAGGGCCTGGGTCAGGCCGGCCACCACCGGGCGGTAGCTCTTGCCGTAGTCCACCCAGGGGAACCACAGGGCGGCCACCAGCCCCCACAGCAGGGTGACGCCGGCGGTCCAGTGGGTCAGGCCCCGGTAGGGCGAACGGGGCGAGGAGAAAATGAGCCAGAACCAGGCGGCGCTGAGGGCCAGGGCAAAGAGCACGGGGAAGAGGGCGAAGCTGCCTTCGAAGCCCGGCGCCAGCTTGACGAAATTGCGGGCGATCTTGGGCGGCAGGCCGAAGACCATGGCGCTCCAGCCCAGCCAGATGAGGGCGGCGGCCACGGTGAAGGTCATCATGCCGAACCAGTCGAAAAGATTGGTGGCGCCCCGGCGCAGGGTCTTGATGCCGCCGGCGCCGAGCAGGGCCAGGGGGGCCAGCAGGGGCAGGGCGGCCACGCTCTTGGCATCCACGGTGCTGACCACGGTGAGGAAACTGGCGAGGAAGGCCGCCAGGGGCAGCAGCAGGGCCGGGGCGGGCGTCGCGGTCAGCCATTCCCGGCGCCGCGCCCACAGGGTCCACAGGGCCAGGGGCAGGGCCGGCCAGGCGTACCAGGGCAGCATGTTGAGCAGGACCAGGGCGTTGCGCCAGCCGGCTTCCAGACTGCGCAGCTGGGCCAGTTCGCCGTTCCACCAGACGCCGGCCTGGGCCGGGGTCAGCAGCACGGACCATAGCAGGGGGCCGATGGCGGCCAGGGCCAGGGACAGCAGCAACAGGGGGGCGACCAGGGTTTTGCGCGGCGCCAGCCAGGGCAGCAGCACCAGGGGCAGGAGCAGGCCGGGCAGGGCGGCCAGGCCGGCGGCGAGGAAGGCCGTCAGGGCGCCACCGCCGAAGACCAGGGCGCCGCTCCAGGGGTGGCGCCGCAGCAGGGTCAGGCCGGCCAGGGTGGCGGCCTGGGCGGCGAGGAAGGCGATGGCCGGCTGGGCTTCGTGGCTATGCACCAGCAGGCCGATGCAGCCGGCCAGCAGCAGGGGGGCGGAGGCGCTTTCGTCGCGGCCATGCAGCTCCCGGCTGGCCAGGGCGAGGAAACCCAGGGTCAGGGCGGCATAGAGGGCGGTGGCCAGGCGCGCCCCGTCGAACCAGGGCAGCAGCCAGGCGAAGGCCTTGGCGGCCAGGGCTGCGGTCCAGTAGTAGAGCGGCATGGCGTCGGGCCAGGCATCCCGCCCCAGTTGCAGGACCAGGCCGCCGTCGCCCTGCAGCAGGCGCCAGACGATGCCCAGGTGGGTGGCGTCCTCGGCCTTCCACGGATCGTGGCCCACCAGTCCCGGCAGCAGGAACAGGGCGAGCAGCAGGAGCAGGGGCAGTCCCCGGAAAGGGACGGGGTAGCGCGTGGCGGGGCCGGGGAAGTGGCGGTCGATCATGGCCGATAGGTGACTGGAGATAAGGGCGGTCAAAGCAAAAAAGGCAGCCCGTGGCTGCCTTTTTCATTGCGCGGCGCCAGGCGCCGGATCGTCCGCAGAAGCTTAGGCGGACTTGCGCAGGTTGCCGAACTTCTGGTTGAACTTTTCAACGCGGCCGGCGGTGTCCATGATCTTCTGCTTGCCGGTGTAGAACGGGTGGCAGGAGGAGCACACTTCCACGTTCAGGGGCTTGCCCATGGTGGACTTGGTGGTGAAGGTGGCGCCGCAGGAGCAGGTGACCTGGATGTCGTTGTATTCGGGGTGGATACCGGGCTTCATGGTGTGTCCTTTCGAGTCTCTTGGCCGGCGGTTGTGACCGGCCCCTGGAAAACGCGGGATTATCCCTGAACTTTCCAGTAGTTGCAAATGTTTTGTCGGGGCGCCGCCGGGCCTCAGCGGCCGCTGCGCATGGCGTCGAAGAACTCGGCGTTGGCCTTGGTGGCCTTGACCTTGTCCAGCAGGAATTCCATCGCTTCCAGGTCGTCCATGTTGTACAGCAGCTTGCGCAGCACCCACATCTTCTGCAGCACGTCGGGCTTCAGCAGCAGTTCCTCGCGGCGGGTGCCGGAGCGGTTCACGTTGATGGCCGGGTAGATGCGCTTCTCGGCCATGCGGCGATCCAGGTGGATTTCCATGTTGCCGGTGCCCTTGAACTCTTCGTAGATCACGTCGTCCATGCGGGAGCCGGTTTCCACCAGGGCGGTGGCGATGATGGTGAGGGAGCCGCCTTCCTCGATGTTGCGGGCAGCGCCGAAGAAGCGCTTGGGCTTCTGCAGGGCGTTGGCGTCCACACCGCCGGTCAGCACCTTGCCGGAGGCGGGCTGCACGGTGTTGTAGGCGCGGGCCAGGCGGGTGATGGAGTCGAGCAGGATGACCACATCCTTCTTGTGTTCCACCAGGCGCTTGGCCTTCTCGATGACCATTTCGGCGACGATGACGTGGCGGGTGGCCGGTTCGTCAAAGGTGGAGGCCACCACTTCGCCGCGCACGGTGCGCTGCATTTCCGTCACTTCTTCGGGACGCTCGTCGATGAGCAGGACGATCAGCTGCACGTCCGGATGGTTGGCCGTGATGGCGTGGGCGATGTGCTGCAGCATCACGGTCTTGCCGGACTTGGGCGGGGCCACCAGCAGGCCGCGCTGGCCCTTGCCGATGGGGGCGATCATGTCGATGACGCGGGAGGTGGTGTTTTCCTCGGCGCGGATCGGCCGCTCCAGGTGCAGGTGGGAGGAGGGGTGCAGGGGCGTCAGGTTCTCGAAGAGAATCTTGCTCTTGCACGCTTCCGGGGACTCGTAGTTGATCTTGTCCACCTTGACCAGGGCGAAGTAGCGTTCTCCGTCCTTGGGGGTGCGGATCTCGCCCTCGATGGTGTCGCCGGTATGCAGGTTGAAGCGGCGGATCTGGGAGGGGGAGACGTAGATGTCGTCGGTACTGGCCAGGTAGGAGGTTTCCGGGGAACGCAGGAAACCGAAGCCGTCGGGCAACACTTCCAGGACGCCGTCGCCGAAGATGCTCTCGCCCTTCTTCGCATGCTTCTTGAGCAGGGCGAAGATCAACTCCTGCTTGCGCAGCCGGTTGGCGCCCTCGATTTCGTTGGTCGTCGCCATTTCCAGCAATTGGCTGACGTGGAGGTTTTTCAGTTCGGATAGATGCATGGCGTAGGGGGAGTGTCGAGTTTCAGGAAGGGCGGACGGAAGCCGCGTTGAAACGACAGGCAGTGGAAGGCAGACAGAGAAAGTGTCGGGAATCGAAGGTGCGGCGTGCGGGCCGGACCCGGTCAGGGCTGAAACGAAAACGGTCAGGGCGGGGGAGAGCGACGGTGCTTCTTGGCCCGGAGAACCCGGTGTGTTGCAGCCTGAAAGTCCAACCCTTAATCGCGCAGGTTTTTAGTGTTCGTATGCGCTAGGCGCCCTGGTGCGGCGCGGCCGGAACTTTCAGGCAGGCAGCCTAAAGACTTTACAGGTTGCTGTCAATAAAGGCGGTGAGCTGGGACTTGGAGAGGGCGCCGACCTTGGTGGCCTCGACGTTGCCGCCCTTGAACAGCATCAGGGTGGGGATGCCGCGGATGCCGTACTTGGCCGGGGTCTTCTGGTTGTCGTCGATGTTCAGCTTGGCCACCTTGAGCTTGCCGGCGTATTCGGTGGACACCTCGTCCAGGATCGGGGCGATCATCTTGCAGGGACCGCACCATTCGGCCCAGTAGTCCACCAGCACGGGTTGCTCGGACTGAAGAACTTCGGCCTCGAAGCTGTCGTCGGTGACGTAATGGATGTGTTCGCTCATGGAAAAAGCCTCGTTGGGAATCTAAGTCTTTGGAGATTGGGGGAAATGTGTCCGGCGCCGGAAGGGGCGGACAGGTTGGAACGGGCCTATCCTAACGAAAAACCACGGGCATGGGAAGTTGCCGTAAACTTCGTCTCCCGGGAATCCGGCGCCACGGCCCGACTTCAGGCGAAGGCCGGTTGCGTCTGGCAATTCCCGATTCCGCATGCCGATATTATTTCGAGATTCCCATGGCCTACGTCGTCACTGAAAACTGCATCCGCTGCAAGTACACCGATTGCGTCGATGTCTGCCCCGTAGACTGCTTCCGCGAGGGGCCCAACTTCCTCGCCATCGACCCCCAGGAATGCATCGACTGCTCCCTGTGCGTGGCCGAGTGCCCGGCGGAGGCCATCTTCGCCGAGGACGACGTGCCCGTGGAACAGCGCCACATGATCGAACTCAACGCCGAGCTGGCCCGCCAGTGGCCGGCCATCACCCAGCGCCAGCCGGCGCCGGCGGATGCGGACGAGTGGAACGGCAAGCCGGACAAGCTCAAGCTGCTGCAACGCTGAGCCGGGTCCGCCTCGATGTCCGCCCTGCAAATCCTGCCCCTGCCCGCCGGTCCCGGTTTTCTGCCGGCCGTGGCCCAGGGCGTCCTGGCCCTGGGCGCCGAGCGCGGCCTGGGCCTCAACCTGGCGTCCCTGCACGTCTGCGTCCCGGGCCTGCCCCTGGCCTCCCTGCTGCGCCGGGAACTGGGCAGGGTGGCCGCCCAGCCCCTGCTGCTGCCGGTGTGCGACACCCTGGCCCGCTGGGCCGGGACCCAGGTGCTGCAGCCGGCCCCCCTGCCGGAGAGCGAGCGCCTGCTGCTGCTGCGGGCCGCCCTGGCCGAGCGCCGCTGGTTCGAGGAGGGCGCCCTGTGGGGCGTGGCCGGGGAGATGGCGGCCCTCTTCGACGAACTCACCGAGAATGCCCTGGCCCTGCCGGCGGACGAAGCCGCCTTCGTCGCCGAGCTGGAGGCGGCCTACGCCATCCGCCACAGCGTGCCCCTGGCCTTCGAGGCCCGGGTGGTGCATGAACTGTGGCGGGTCCTGGCCGGCCTGGGGCGGCCCGACGCCCCCGGCGCCTACGCCCTGCAACTGGCCCGCCTCGCCGAGGCCGCCGCGGCGCCTCTGGTGGCGGTGCTGGACGGTCCGCCGGAAACGGCCCTGAAGCCGGCGGAAAAGGCCTTCTACCAGCGCTACGCCGAGCGCCAGCCGGTGTTCCTCTACTACCCCATGCCGCGGCAGCAGGATGAAGCACCCCTGATGCGCACCCTGGCCGCCGCCTGGCCCCTGCCCGATCCGGCTCAGGAGATGGTGCCCCTGCTGGAACGGGCCCAGGCCCTGCCGGCCCGGGTGCCCGCCAGCCCCCTGGCCGAGGGCCTGCAGATACTCGCCGCCCGGGGCCGGGAACAGGAGGCCCGGGGCGCTGCCGCCCTGGTGCTGCAATGGCTGCAGGAGGGCAAGCGGCGCATCGCCCTGATCGCCCAGGACCGCCTGGTGGCGCGCCGGGTGCGGGCCCTGCTGGAGCGGCGCGAGGTGCTGGTGGCGGATGAGACCGGCTGGAAGCTGTCCACCTCCCGGGCCGGCGCTGTCCTCGACGGCCTCCTGGAGACCGTGGCCGGCGCCGCCTATTACAAGGACGTGCTGGACCTCTTGAAGTCCCCCTTCCTCTGCGACGACCTGCGGGACAACGCCCGCAAGGGTGCCGTCTTCGCCCTGGAGCAGGCGGTGCGCCGGGGCGGCGTCAAGGCCGGTCTGGCCGGCATGCGCCGGGTGCTGCAGGCCGTGGACCAGCCCACCGCCGCCCAGGAGCGGGCCCTGGCACTGCTCGATCGTCTGGAAGCGGCCCTCAAGCTGCTGGCCAGCCGCGATTCCACCCTGCCCGACTGGATCGCCCGCCTGGAGAAGGCGGTGGACGCCCTGGGCGCCCGCCAGCGCCTGCTCAAGGATGCCGCCGGGGCGGTGATTCTGGACCTGCTGGCCCAGCGCCGGGAGGAACTGGCGGAGAGCCGGGACCGCTTCCCCTTCCACGTCTTCCGCGACTGGCTCAACCGGGAGCTGGAAAGCGAAGTCTTCCGCGACCTCTCCATCGACAGTCCGGTGCTCATGACCCACCTGGCCGCCACCCGCCTGCGGCCCTTCGAGGCCGCGGTGTTGCTGGGCGGCGATGCGGGGCGCCTCAAGCCGGCCGAGCCGGCCGCCGCCTTCTTCAACCAGAGCGTGCGCCAGGAACTGGGCCTGCCCACCCGGGCCGTGGCCCAGGAGCGCCTGCGTGCCGACCTGGCCCTGCTCCTGGCCAGCGTGCCCCAGGTGGCGGTGACCTGGCAGGAGGAACGGAACGGGGAACCCCAGCTGCTGGCGCCGGAGCTGGACCGCCTCGCCGCCCTGCACCGCTTCGCCTGGGGGATCAGCCTGCAGGGCGCCGTGGCCGCCCTGGCCGATCCGCCGGAAGGCGACGAGGCCCGTCCCGGCCCCACCCGGCGGCCGGCGCCGGTGCTGGCGCCGGAGGCGGTGCCCCTCAAGTATTCGGTCAGCGCCTACACCGCCCTGGTGGGCTGCCCCTACCGCTTCTTCGCCCGCCACGTGCTGCGCCTCAACGAGCTGGACGAGGTCAGCGAGGAAATGGAAAAGCGGGACTACGGCCTGCTGGTGCACGAAGTGCTGGAACGTTTCCATAAACAATACCCGGTGCTGACCCCGGTGCCCGAGGCCGAAGCCCTGGCGGCCCTGCAGGCGCTCACCCGGGAGGTCTTCGCCCGGGCCCTGGCCGACAACTACCTGGCCCTGGGCTGGCGCCTGCGCTGGGAAAAGCGCCTCGCCGCCTATCTCGTCTGGCAGCGCCAGCGGGAGGCCGAGGGCTGGTACTGGCACGACGCCGAAACCAAGCAGAGTCGCCTCTTCCCCCTGGCCGACGGGGCCCAGGTGGAACTGCACGGCCGCATCGACCGCACCGATACCGGCCCCGACGGCTATTCCCTGCTCGACTACAAGACCCGCAGCCGCCAGGCCATCAAGTCCGGCCTGGAAGAGGACCTGCAGCTGGCCGCCTACGCCGCCCTGGTGGGCGAGGACGCGGAAGAGGCCGCCTACGTGGTGCTGGACGACGACAAGGTGGAAGCCCTCTCCGCCAGCGACGACCTGCAGGCCGACGCCCAGGCCCAGGCCGCGCGCCTGGTGCGGACGGTGCAGGCCATGCGGGCCGGCGCCTCCCTGCCGGCCCACGGCGTCGCCGCCCTGTGCACCTATTGCGAAATGTCCGGCCTGTGCCGCTACGAACACGTGGATGAAATGAACGACGGCGTAAATGCCAGTGCCCCGGGGGAGCCCCGCCATGACTGATCCCCGCCAACTGGTGCTGGACGCCCTGGACCCCCGCCGTTCGGTGGTGGTGGAAGCCTGCGCCGGCAGCGGCAAGACCTGGCTGCTGGCCTCCCGCTTCGTGCGCCTGCTGCTGGAGGGCGCCGCCCCCGGCGACATCCTGGCCATCACCTTCACCCGCAAGGCGGCCCGGGAAATCGAGGAGCGGGTCATGGGCTGGCTGCGGGACCTGGCGGCCATGCCCGATGTCGAGGCCACTGTTTTCCTCGCCGAGCGCGGCATGACGGCGGACGCCGGCCTGCTGCGCCGGGCCCGGGGCCTCTACGAGCGGGTGGCGGATGCCCAGCCGCCCCTTTCCGTGCATACCTTCCACGGCTGGTTCCTCCAGCTCATCGCCGCCGCGCCCCTGGTCTCCGGCCTGGCCGGCAGCAGCCTGGTGGAATCCACCGGGCGCCTGCTGGAAGAGCTGTGGCAGAACTTCGCCGCCGAACTGCAGGCCGATCCGGAAGGGGAGCTGGCCGGCCACTTCACCGCCCTGTTGCAGAGCGCCGGCCTGGACAGCACCCGCAGCCTGCTGATGCGCCTGGTGGCCCGCCGCGCCGAATGGCTGGCCTACACCGGCGGCCAGGAAGACGGCGTCGCCCACGCCCTGGAGCGGCTGCAACAGCTGCTCGGCGTCGGCGAAGCGGGGGAGGGCCTGGAGGCCTTCTTCACCCCGGGTTGGGAGGCCGACTACCACGCCTACCTGGGCTTTCTCGAACAGAGCGAGACCAAGACCGACCAGGGCCTGGCCGCCACCCTGCGCGGGGCCCTGCAGCCGGGGCAGGCGGCGGAGGCCGCTTTCGACATTCTCGGCAGCGTGGTCCTGACCCAGAGCGGCACCCTGCGCTCGCGCAAGCCTTCCGGCGCCCTCGACAAGCGCTTCGGCAGCGACGGCGCCGCCCGCTTCCTCGACCTGCACCAGCGTCTCGGTCAGTCTCTCCTGGCCACCCGGGAAGTGCTGCGGGCCGAGCAGATTCTCGAGTTCAACCGCCACGGCCTCAGCCTGGGCGCCGCCTTCCTCGAGCGCCTGGAAAAGCATAAGCAGGCCCGCCGCCTGATCGACTTCGTGGACGCGGAATGGCAGGTGCTGCAACTGCTGCAGGACGAGGGCCACGCCGCCTTCCTGCAGGCCCGCCTGGACGCCCGCTACAAGCACATCCTGCTGGACGAGTTCCAGGACACCAACCCCCTGCAATGGCAGATCCTCCTGGCCTGGCTCGATGCCTACACCCATGGCGACGGTGGCGAGGCGCCCTGCCTGTTCCTGGTGGGGGACCCCAAGCAGTCCATCTACCGTTTCCGCCAGGCCGAGCCCCGGCTTTTCGCCACGGCGGCGGATTTTCTCGAGCATAACTTCGGCGCCCGCCGCCTGGCCCAGGACGCCACCCGGCGCAATGCCCGGTCGGTGGTGGAGGTGGTCAATGCCCTCTTCAGCGTCGAGCCCGCCTTCACCGGCTTTCGCCCCCAGAGTTCCCTGGCCGGTGAGTTGCCGGGCCGGGTGGAGCTGCTGCCCCTGGTGAGCCTGGCGGAAGAGGAGGAGCAAGGCGCCGGCGCTGCCCTGCGCGATCCCCTCACCACCCCGGCGACGGAAGCCAGGGACCCGCGGCGGGACGAGGAGGCGGCCCGCCTGGCAGCACGTCTGCAGCAGTTGATGGCCACGCTGCGGGTCAAGGAAGGGGAGGGCGAACGCCCGGCCCGCTGGGGCGACGTCATGCTGCTGGTGCGCAAGCGCACCCAGCTGGCCGCCTACGAGCGGGCCCTCAAGGCCGCCGGCATCCCCTATCTGGCGGCCTCCCGGGGCGGCCTGCTGCAGACCCTGGAAGCCCGGGACATCGCCGCCCTGTTTGAATTCCTGGTACTACCCTCCGCCGACCTGGCCCTGGCCCAGGTGCTGCGCACGCCCCTCTTCGCCGTGGGCGACGACGACCTGCTGCAACTGGCCGCCGCCGGCCCCGGCCCCTGGTGGGAACGCCTCATGGGCCTGTGCAACCGGGGCGAAGCGCGGCCGCGCCTGGCCCGGGCCTTCGCCCTCCTGGACGGCTGGCTGAAGGCTGCCGACGTGCTGCCGGCCCACGATCTGCTGGACCGGGTCTTCCACCAGGGCGAGCTGCTGGCCCGCTACCGGGAAGCCGTGCCGGCGGCCCTCTGGCCCGGGGTGGAGGCCAATCTGCTGGCCCTGCTGCAACTGGCCCTGGACCTGGACGGCGGCCGCTACCCCAGCCTGCCCCGCTTCATCGACGAGCTGTCCCGCCTGCGCGATGCGGATGCCGACGAGGCGCCGGACGAAGGCATCGTCGAAGGTGACAGCAACGACGGCCAGGGCCGGGTACGCATCCTCACCATCCACGCCGCCAAGGGCCTGGAAGCGCCCGTCGTCTGGCTGCTCGACGCCAACGCCGAGGGCGGCGGTCCCGCCGACGCCTGGAGCCTGCTGGTGGATTGGCCGCCGCAAGCACCCCGGCCCGAGCATCTTTCCCTCTACGGCATCAAGGCCGACCGGGGCGCGGCCCGGGAGCCCCTGTTCGAGGGCGAGGCGAAGCTGGCGGAGCGGGAGGAGCTGAACCTGCTCTACGTCGCCGTCACCCGGGCCAAGCAGGTGTTCGTCGCCAGCGGCAGCGCGCCGAAGAAGGGCGACTCTCCCGAGAATAGTCCCTACCAGCGCCTGGCCCGGGCCCTGGCTGCCCTGGGGGCGACGGCGGACGAGGCCGGCACCCTGGCCTACGGCGATCTTTCCCTGGATGCCATGGCCGGGAGTCAGGCGGGAAGCCAGTCTTCGCCGGGTCTGCCTGAACAATGGCGTCCTGCGCCGTTCCTGGCGGTGGAGCCCGTGGGCGAGCGGCGCCTGGGGCCGGGGGAGGATGTCCTCTTTGGCATCCTCCTCCACGGCTGCCTCGAGCGCCTTACCGCCGGCCTCGCCCTGGAGCCGGACTGGTGGCGCAAGGTGGGCGGCGCCACGGCCAGCGAGACCGGCGGCGAGGAAGCCGAGGCCGCCGCCCGGCGTCTGATGGCCCGGCCCGAGCTGGCCTTCCTGCTCGACCCTTCCCTGGTGGCCCGCAACGAGGCCGAGATCAGCAACGCCGAAGGCCAGGTGAAGCGGGTCGATCGTCTGGTGGAAACGCCGGAGGCGGTGTGGGTGGTGGATTACAAGAGTTCCCGCGCCGACACCAAGCGCCTGGCCGAGTACCGCCGCCAGGTGGCGGAGTACCGGGAACTGCTGACCCCCCTCTATGGGCAGAAGCCCGTACGCGCCGCCCTGGTGTTCGGCGACGGCACCCTGCTGGAGGTGCAAGAAATGCTGTCCGATTTGGGGTAAACGCCACTTTCCCTATTGCAGGGGATGAACTAACATCCGATCACTAATCCGGGTCCGGCCCTCCCCAGGTGCCGGAGACAATGAGACAGCGACGACAGCGAACATAAGCGACAAGGGGAACAGACATGCATGTGCGGGATATTCTGGCGATCAAGGGAACGGTGCTGTTCACGGCCATGCCCCAGCAGACCCTGGACAACGCCGTGGCCGCCATGGCCGAAAACGACGTGGGCTCCCTGGTGGTCATGGGCGGCGGCAAGATGGTCGGCATGCTGACCTTCCGCGAAGTGCTGAAGGCGGTGCACCGGCACAAGGGCAACCTGGCCAGCGTCAAGGTCGAGGACGTGATGCTCTCCGCGCCCATCACGGCCAGCCCCGATATGGAAACCAACGAGCTGCGCCACCTGCTCATCGAAAACCACCAGCGCTACGTGCCGGTGATGGACGGCACCACCCTGATGGGCGTGCTCTCCTTCCTCGACGTGGCCAAGTCCGTGCTCGAGGAACAGAACTTCGAGAACAAGATGCTGAAGAACTACATCAAGAACTGGCCGGACGAGGAAGGCTCCGCCTGATCCGCCGCCGTAGCCTCCCATGCCAAGCTGCCCGCCGCGCCTTCCAGGTCCGGCGGGCAGCGGCGTTTACGGCCCGGGAAAAGCCCGGGAGGTGCTCCGGGGCGCAGCCCGAGGAGCCTGTGCCGGGGCTGGCGGCAGGGCCGTGGCGATGGCCGCCGGGGGCCGGGTGAGGCGATCAATCGGCAGGGCCTAGGGGATTTCCCCCGGGCCCCGGCTGTCCCACTACCAAGGGGGTGAAACTCGGGTTACAATGATTTCAAACGGTCGTTTGAACCGTCAATAAGAAAACCCACAAGACCCTTGGCCACTGCCATAGGAGGAGACCAAACCATGGAAAAGATCTGGCTGCGGAGTTACCCGCAAGGCGTGCCGGAGTTTATCGACGTCAACGAATTCAAGTCCCTGGGCCAGCTTTTCGAGCAGAGCTGTGCCCAGTACCGGGACCGGGTGGCCTACATCAATATGGGCGTGGGCATCACCTACGGCGAGCTGGACCGGCTCTCCCGGGACTTTGCCGCCTATCTGCAGGACGTGCTGAAGCTGCCCCAGGGCGCCCGCGTCGCCCTGATGATGCCCAACCTGCTGCAGTATCCGGTGTGCATGTTCGGCGCCCTGCGGGCCGGCTACGTGGTGGTGAACTGCAACCCCCTCTATACCCACCGGGAACTGGAACACCAGCTGAAGGATTCCGGCGCCGAGGCCATCGTCATCGTCGAGAACTTCGCCCACACCCTGGAGCAGGCCCTGCCCCTGGTGCCGGGCCTGAAGCACGTCATCGTCACCTCCCTCGGCGACATGCTGGGCCTGGTCAAGGGCACCGTGGTCAATCTGGTGGTGCGCCACGTGAAGAAGATGGTGCCGGCCTGGAAGCTGCCGCGCCACGTCAAGTTCAAGGCCGCCATGGCCCGGGGCAAGGGCGCCACCCTGCGTCCGGTGCAGGTGGGCCACGAGGACATCGCCTATCTGCAATACACCGGCGGCACCACCGGCGTGGCCAAGGGCGCCATGCTGCTCCACCGCAACATCATCGCCAACCTGCAGCAGGCCCACGCCTGGATCGAGCCTTTCCTGCACAAGGACCAGCAGCTCATCATCACCGCCCTGCCGCTGTACCACATCTTCTCCCTGACGGCGAACTGCCTGACCTTCCTCAAGATCGGCGCCACCAATGTGCTGATCACCAATCCCCGGGACATTCCGGGCTTCGTCAAGGAACTGGCCCAGTACAAGTTCACCGTCATCACCGGGGTGAACACCCTGTTCAACGCCCTGCTCAACAACCCGGACTTCGCCAAGCTGGATTTCTCGGCCCTGCGCGCGGCCCTGGGGGGCGGCATGGCGGTGCAGAAGTCCGTGGCCCAGAAGTGGCGCCAGGTCACCGGCAAGCCCCTGATCGAAGCCTACGGCCTGACCGAGACCTCGCCGGCGGCCACCATCAATCCCCTGGATCTGGGCGAATTCAACGGCGCCATCGGCCTGCCCATCTCCTCCACCGAGATCGTCATCCGCGACGACCTGGGCAACGACCTGCCGGTGGGCCAGGCCGGCGAAATCTGCATCCGCGGCCCCCAGGTGATGAAGGGTTACTGGCTGCGCCCGGATGAAACCGCCACGGTGTTCTACGCCGACGGCTTCCTGCGCACCGGCGACGTGGGCGTCATGGACGAGAAGGGCTTCGTGCGCATCGTGGACCGCAAGAAGGACATGATCCTGGTGTCCGGCTTCAATGTGTATCCCAACGAGGTGGAGGCCGTGGTGGCCATGCATCCGGCGGTCATGGAAGTGGCCGCGGTGGGTGTGCCGAGCGAGCATTCGGGCGAGGCGGTGAAGATTTTCGTGGTGCTCAAGGACAAGTCGGTGACCAAGGAGCAGCTCATCGCCCACTGCAAGGAGAACCTCACCGGCTACAAGGTGCCCCATCTGGTGGAGTTCCGCGACGACCTGCCCAAGACCAACGTGGGCAAGATCCTGCGCCGGGCGCTGAAGGAAGCGGCCTGATCCGCCGCACCTGGTTCCATGAAAAAGGCCCCGCATGCGGGGCCTTTTGTTTTGGCCTTGGCGCCGGGATCAGACCACGCCCTGGGCCAGCATGGCATCGGCCACCTTGACGAAGCCGGCGATGTTGGCGCCGGCCACGTAGTTGATGCTGCCCCGCTGGCCCCGGCCGCTGCCGTGGCCGACGCAGGCGGCGTGGATGGAGAGCATGATCTGCTTCAGGCGCTGGTCCACCTCGTCCCGGGTCCAGGACAGGCGCAGGGCGTTCTGGCTCATTTCCAGGCCGGAGACGGCGACCCCGCCTGCATTGGAGGCCTTGCCCGGGGCGTAGAGGATGCCGGCCTCGAGGAAGGCATGGACCGCTTCCAGGGTGGAGGGCATGTTGGCGCCCTCGGCGACGCAGCGCACGCCGTTCTGCAGCAGGGTGCGGGCGTCGTTGCCGTCCAGCTCGTTCTGGGTGGCGCAGGGCAGGGCCACGTCGCAGGGAATGGACCAGGGCCGCTGGCCCGGCAGGAAGGTGAGGCCGAACTGGCGGGCATAGTCCTCGACCCGGCCCCGCTGCACTTCCTTGATGTGGTGCAGGGCCGACCACTTCTCTTCGGTCATGCCGTCCGGGTCGTGCACGGTGCCGCCGGAGTCGGAAACGCTGATGACCTTGGCCCCCAGGCGCATGGCCTTCTGGGCGGCGAACTGGGCCACATTGCCGGAGCCGGAAACGGTGACGCGCAGGCCTTCCAGGCCCATGTTGCGGGTGGCCAGCATGTTCTCGACGAAGTAGATGGTGCCGTAGCCGGTGGCTTCGGGGCGGATCAGGCTGCCGCCGTAGTCCAGGCCCTTGCCGGTGAGGACGGAGGAAAACTCCCCTTCCAGCTTCTTGTACATGCCGAACATGTAGCCCACCTCCCGGCCGCCGACGCCGATGTCGCCGGCCGGTACGTCGATGTCGGCGCCGATGTGCTTGTGCAGTTCGGCCATGAAGGCTTGGCAGAAGCGCATCACCTCCAGGTCGCTCTTGCCCTTGGGGTCGAAGTCGGCGCCGCCCTTGCCGCCGCCCATGGGCAGGGTGGTGAGGGAGTTCTTGAACACCTGCTCAAAGGCCAGGAACTTGAGGATGGAGAGATTGACCGAGGGGTGAAAGCGGATGCCGCCCTTGTAGGGGCCGATGGCCGAACTCATCTGGATGCGGTAGCCCCGATTGACCTGGACCTGGCCGGCATCGTCCACCCAGGGCACGCGGAACATGATGGCCCGTTCCGGCTCGACGATGCGTTCCAGCAGGCCCAGGCGGCGGTAGCGGGAATTTTCCTGGAGGAAGGGCCACAGGGTTTCCAGGACCTCCTTCACGGCCTGGAGAAACTCCGGCTGTTGCGGGTCCCGGAGCTGCAGGCGGGCAAGAAAGGAATCCAGGGTGTCGTTCATGGCGTGCTTTCGGAAGATGAAAAAAACGCCGGGAATTATGCACCAATTTGGTGCACGTAGACGCCAGAAGCTCGGAATGCCCCTGGCCAGCAGGGCTCCGGGGTTTCCCTGTCGGGGCAAGGCAGCCGCCGTTTCCTGCCAGCGCTGCGACCTTCCGCCGCCGCCTCGTTTTAAGACGGATCATGTTATTTCCCCGGCCGGATGGGGAGCATAGGGGCCCCTAGAGAAACCGGAGTGAACACATGAACAAGAAACCCCTCGTGACCGTCCTTTGCCTGCTGGCCCTGGCGGCGCCCCTGTCATCCAGCCTGGCGGCGGACCACAGCCATCACCACCACGGCGCCGCCACGCCGACCCTGCAGCTCAACCAGGGCCAGAAGTGGGCCACCGATGCGCCCCTGCGGGACGGCATGAGCCGCATCCAGGCTGCCATGGAGCCCCGTCTGGCGGAAATCCACGGCAACCGCCTGAACCGGGCCGGCTACGCCAAGCTGGCGGCGGGTCTGGAGCGGGAGGTGGGCGGCATCGTTGCCGCCTGCAAACTGGCGCCGGAAGCCGACGCCATGCTGCATCTGGTACTGGCCGACCTGGGTGCTGGCATCGAGGCCATGGCCGGCAAGAGCAAGGGCGGCGATCCCCGCCGCGGCGCCGCCAAGGTGCTCGGCGCCCTGGAGGATTACGGCCGCTACTTCGACCACCCGGGCTGGAAGCCCATGGCCCACTGAGACGGGCGCTTCAGGCCTCGAGGCTGCGCAACAGTTCCCGGCCCCAGGGCCAGTCGCCGAGGCCGCTGTCGGCATTGATGTGGCCGCAGTAGCCCGCGTCCACGAAGCGGCTGCCCCACAGGGCGGCGCACTGGGCGGCGAAGATGAGGTGGCCGTAGGGATCGTCCCGGCTGGCCACCACCAGGCTGGGAAAGGGCAGGGCGCTGCGGGCCAGGGGCGAGAAACCCCTGGCCTCGGCCGGAAAGGCCGGCCCCTGGGGGTCGGGGGGCGCCACCAGCAGGGCGCCTTGTACCGGCAGGCGGCTTTCTTCCGCCCAGCGGCTCACCAGCAGGCAGCCCAGGCTGTGGGCCACCAGGATGGGCGGGCTGGGTGTCGCCGCCACGGCCGCTTCCAGGGCATGGCGCCAGTCTGTGTAATGGGGCGCCTCCCAGGATTGCTGCTCGACCCGGCGGAAACGGGGCTCGGCAGCCTGCCAGCGGCTCTGCCAATGGTCGGGCCCGGAGTTGCCGAAGCCGGGCACGATGAGGACGGGATGGGCATTGCTCATGAGCGTTTCCTGCCGTGCCCGGACAGCCGAACGCCCCGGCGGGCCGGGGCGTTCGGGAGCATCCGGGGTCAGACTTCCAGGTGCTGGTAGAGGGCGGTGGACAGGTAGCGTTCGCCGAAGGAGGGGATCACCACCACGGTCAGCTTGCCCTTGTTTTCCGGTTTCCTGGCGATTTCCAGGGCGGCCCATACCGCGGCGCCGGAGGAAATGCCCACCAGCAGGCCTTCTTCCGTGGCCAGGCGGCGGGCGGTGGCGAAGGCGTCGTCGTTCTTGACCCGCACCACGCCATCGTAAACCTGGGTGTTGAGCACGGCGGGCACGAAGCCGGCGCCGATGCCCTGGATGGGGTGGGGGCCCTTGGCGCCGCCGGAGAGCACCGGGGAGGCATCGGGCTCCACGGCGAAGACCTGGACGCCGGGTTTGCGGGCCTTCAGCACTTCGCCGACGCCGGTGACGGTGCCGCCGGTGCCGACGCCGGCGACGAAAATGTCCACCTGGCCGTCGGTGTCGGCCCAGATTTCCTCAGCGGTGGTGTTGCGATGCACTTCCGGGTTGGCCGGGTTCTCGAACTGCTGGGGAATGAAATAGCGGGAGTCGCTCTCGGCCAGCTCCTGGGCCTTCTTGATGGCACCGCCCATGCCTTCGGGGCCGGGGGTGAGGATCAGCTCGGCGCCGTAGGCCTTGAGCAGCAGCTTGCGCTCCCGGCTCATGGTTTCGGGCATGACGAAGGCGGCCTTGATGCCGCGGGCGGCACAGACCATGGCCAGGCCGATGCCGGTGTTGCCGGAGGTGGGTTCCAGGACGATGGTGTCGGGCTTGATCTTGCCGGCGGCCTGGGCCGCGTCGATCATGGCCACGGCGATCCGGTCCTTGACGCTGTGGGCCGGGTTGAAATATTCCAGCTTCAGGGTCACGGTGCCCTCGATGCCGGCAGCGACGCGGTTGAGTTGGACCAGGGGGGTCTTGCCCACCAGCTGGGTCACATCCTTGGCGATTTTCATGGAATTTCCTTTGGGCGGTATGCGGAGAATGGCGCCAATCTAAACCATGGCGCCCGGCGAACAAAGATCAGGTGGGACTAAAGAGATAACGTCTGGTTATTTCGACCGCCCCGGCACCTCCGGGTTTTGATGCAGGTGAAAGACAAGCCGCGAGGGGGTGGTAGATGCTACGCTGCATCCAACGAAATTCCCGGACCTCGCTCAAACCATGCGCCCACGCCAGTTCCCCGCTTTTCCCTCCTGCGTCGCCGGAGACCGTGCCATACCCTATGCCCTCCGCTCCCTGATCGGCCTTTGCATCGGCGTCGTCTTCAGCCTGTTCCTTTCCGTCTTCCTGGCGCCCCATGCCCACGCCCAGAGCCTGTCGCCGGACCAGCCGGTGCACGACGTGGCCCGCCTGGGCACGGCCGCCGAGATGCAGGCCCTGCTCAAGCGCCAGCCTAGCCTCAAGGACGCCCGCACCGACATGGGCTCCACCCCCCTGCACCTGGCCGCCACCAATCCGGACAGCGGCGTGGTCAAGGCCCTGCTGGCCGCCGGCGCCGACGTCAATGCCCGGGACGGGGAGGGCGCCACGCCCCTGCACCTGGCGGCCTACGCCGACAAGTCGGCCAACGCCACCCTGCTGCTGCAGGCCGGCGCCGACGTCAATGCGGTGACCAGCAACGGCCGCACAGTCACCAGCATGGGCCGCAAGACCATGGCCAACGAGGCGGTGGGCATCATTTCCCTGTGGATGCTCAAGGGCTGCAAGCCGGGGAAAGCCGGATGCTGAACCGCCGCCTGCTGCTGTGCCTGGCCCTGCTGGCCCCGGCCCTGCCCCTGCATGCCCAGGAGGGCGGGGCACCGGTGATCGAGATTTTCCACGAATCCGCCTGCCGTCCCTGCGGTGAATGGGAAGCCCAGTTGCGCGCCAACGGCTTTACCGTGCGCCGCAACGAAGTGGTGAGCGTGGCCTCCACCCGCCGCTGGCTGGCGGTGCCGGAGAATTTCGCCTCCTTCGTCACTGCCCGCACCGGCGGCTACATCATCGAGGGGCCGGTGCCGCCGGCCCTGATCCGCCAGCTGCTCAAGGAAAAGCCCGTGGCCCTGGGTCTGGCCCGGGCCGGCACGCCGGCGCCCGCCGGCCAGACCGAGCTGATGTTCTGGGGCGGCCGTTCCGCCCCCTTCCCGGCGGCGCCCTGAGCCGCCGTTCCCGGGCCGGCGGTGGCCGGGCGGCGCCTTCTTGAGGTAGGCTGCGCCTTTTTTGCGACCTGGCAGCTTCCGTGATTTCCTATCAGCCTCCCCCCGATGCAGGCCTCGACCTGCTCTACGAAGACGGCGCCCTGGTGGTGGTCAACAAGCCGGCCGGCCTGCTTTCCGTGCCCGGCCGCGGCGAGGACAAGGCGGACTGCCTGGTGTCCCGGGTGCAGGCGGTCTTTGCCGACGCCATGATCGCCCACCGGCTGGACATGGACACTTCCGGCCTGCTGGTGCTGGCCCGGGGGCCGGCCATGCAGAAAAAGCTGTTCGAGATGTTCCGCGAGCGCAAGGTGAGCAAGCGCTACCAGGCGGTGGTGGCCGGCGTGCTGCAGGACAAGGAAGGGGAGGTGGATCTGCCCCTGATCGTGGACTGGCCCAACCGGCCCCGGCAGAAAGTGGATTTCCAGGAGGGCAAGCCTTCCCTGACCCGTTTCCGCCGCCTGGCCGCCGATGCCGCCGGGGACTGTTCCCGGGTGGAGCTGGAGCCGGTGACCGGCCGCACTCACCAGCTGCGGGTACACATGGCGGCCATCGGCCATCCCATCCTGGGGGACGAGTTGTATGCCGGGCCGGCCCAGGCGCGGGCCGAACGTCTGCTGCTGCACGCCTCCCGCCTCGAATTCCGCCATCCCATCACCGACGAGGCCATCCGCTTCGAGTCGCCGCCGCCCTTCTGAAACCGGCGTCTTCCACGCCTCGGCCGTCCTTGCCGGGGAGGGCGCCGGGCGGGCCTGTGATAAACTCCGAAACCTTTCCAGCACAAGGTTTCTGCGCCCATGTCCGGCAATACTATCGGCACCCTGTTCACGGTCACTTCCTTCGGCGAATCCCACGGCCCGGCCATCGGCTGCGTCGTCGATGGCTGCCCTCCCGGGCTGGAGCTGACTGAGGCCGACATCCAGGCCGAACTGGACCGGCGCAAGCCCGGCACCTCCCGCCACGTCACCCAGCGGCGGGAGCCGGATACGGTGGAGATTCTTTCCGGCGTCTTCGAGGGCAAGACCACCGGCACGCCCATCGGCCTCCTGATCCGCAACCAGGACCAGCGCAGCAAGGACTACGGCAACATCGCCAGCACCTTCCGTCCCGGCCATGCCGATTACGGCTACACCCAGAAGTACGGCTTCCGCGACTACCGCGGCGGCGGTCGTTCCTCCGCCCGGGAAACCGCGGTGCGCGTGGCCGCCGGCGCCATTGCCCGCAAGTGGCTGCAGCAGCGCTACGGCATCAGCATCCGGGGCTGGATGAGCCAGCTGGGTCCCATCGAGATTCCCTTCGTGGACGCCGCCGCCATCGACGGCAATGCCTTCTTCGCCCCCAACGCCGCCATCGTGCCGGAGCTGGAGGCCTACATGGACGCCCTGCGCAAGTCCCTGGATTCGGTCGGCGCCAAGATCACCGTCACCGCCACCGGTGTGCCGCCGGGCTGGGGCGAGCCGGTCTATGACCGCCTGGATGCGGAAATCGCCTACGCCATGATGGGCATCAACGCCGTCAAGGGCGTGGAGATCGGCGCCGGTTTCGCCAGCATCGCCCAGAAGGGCAGCGAGCACGGCGACGAGATGACTCCGGCGGGCTTCCTCTCCAACCACGCCGGCGGCGTCCTCGGCGGCATTTCCACGGGCCAGGACATCGTGGTAAACATGGCCATCAAGCCCACTTCTTCCATCGCCCAGCCGCGCCGTTCGGTGGATGTGCAGGGCAATGCGGTGGAAGTGGCCACCGAAGGCCGCCACGACCCCTGCGTCGGCATCCGCGCCACACCCATCGCCGAGGCCATGCTGGCCCTGGTACTGATGGACCATGCCCTGCGCCACCGCGCCCAGTGCGGCGATGTGGTCTGCGCCACGCCCCGCCTGCCGGCCGCTCCCGGCCGCGGCTGATCGGTCCCTTGTCAGGCCCCGCGGCGAAGGCATGAGCCCGGGGCCGTGCATCCGGTAAAATCGCCGGATGCACCCATCCCTGCCGTACTGGCGCCTCTCCGGCTACTACTTCTTCCATTTCGCCTTCGTCGGCGTCTTCCAGCCCTATTTCGGGCTATATCTCCAGTCCCTGAGCCTTTCCTCCTGGGAAATCGGCCTGATCCTGAGCCAGATGGCCCTCATGCGCCTGTGCTCCCCTGCCGTCTGGGGCTGGCTGGCGGACCACCTGCACGTGCGCATTCCCCTGGTGCGGCTGGCGGCCGGGGTCAGCGTGGTGGTCTTCAACCTGTTCTTCTTCGCCCAGACCCTGGTGCCCCTGCTCGGCGCCATGGCCCTGCTGGCCTTCTTCTGGTCAGCGGCCCTGCCCCTCATGGAAACCGTGGTCTTCGACCATCTCCACGCCGAACCGGCCCGCTACAGCCGGGTGCGCATCTGGGGCTCCATCGGCTACATCGTCACCGTGCTGGCCACCGGCGCCCTGCTCGATTACCTGCCGCCGGCCAGTGTGCTGTGGATGTCCTTCGCCCTCATGGGCGGCATCCTGGCCTTCGCCCTGCTGGTGCCGGAGAGCCCGACGCCGCCCCAGCACGTGGCGACGCCGCCCGTATCCACCATCCTGGCCCAGCCCCGGGTGCGGGCCCTGCTGGGGGCCTGTTTTCTCATGTCGGCGGCCCATGGCGCCCTCTACCTGTTCTATTCCATCTACCTGGCCGACCACGGCTACAGCAAGACCCTGGTGGGCAGCCTGTGGTTTCTCGGTGTGATCGCCGAGATCGGCGTCTTTTTCTTCATGGCCCGCCTGCTGCGCCGCTTCTCCCTGCGCCAGGTGCTGCTGGCCAGTTTTGCCGCCGCCGTGCTGCGTTTCCTGCTCATCGGCTGGGGCGTGGATTCCCTGCCGGTCCTGCTCGGCGCCCAGCTGTTGCACGGCCTCACCTTCGGCGCCTACCATGCGGCGGCCATCGCCGCCATCAACCGCTGGTTTCCGGGGCGCTGCCAGGCCCGCGGGCAGGCCCTCTATTCCAGTCTCTCCTTCGGCGCCGGCGGCCTCCTCGGCGGCCTGGTCAGCGGCTGGACCTGGGACGGCCTGGGCAATGCCGCCACCTTCGGCATCGGCGCCCTGTTTGCCGTCTGCGGCCTGGTCCTGGTGGCCGGCTGGGTGCGGGACGAGTCAGCCCCGGCGGCCCCGGTGCGTTGAGTATTCACTTTCTTCCGGATTGATTGCGCCATGAACCTGCGTCCCTGGCTTCTTGCCTCCGCCGTCCTCCTCTTTACCGCCTGCCAGACGGTGCCCCTGACCGGGCGCAGCCAGCTGCTGCTGCTCGGCGAAGGGGAGGAGGTGCGGATGGGGTTGCGTTCCTACGAGGACATTCTGAAAAAGGAAAAGATTTCCGACGATCCGGCCCTCAATGCCCAGCTGCAGCGGGTGGGCAAGCGCATTGCCGCTGCCACGGGCAAGAACTACCAGTGGGAATTCAAGGTGGTGGAGAACGACAAGGCCATCAATGCCTTCTGCCTGCCCGGCGGCAAGGTGGCCGTCTATACGGGCATCCTGCCCCTGACCCGGGACGATGCGGGCCTGGCGGCGGTGGTCGGCCACGAGGTGGCCCACGCCATTGCCCGCCACGGGGGCGAACGCATGAGCCAGCAGATGCTGGTGGCCGGGCTGACGGCTGCGGTGGTGGTTTCCGCCAGCGACTCGCGCAAGGCCAATATGTACGCCGGCCTGCTCGGCGCCGGGGCGGCGGTGGGCTACCTGCTGCCCTATTCGCGCCTGCAGGAATCGGAGGCGGACCGCATGGGCCTGATCTACATGGCCAAGGCCGGCTACGACCCCCATGCGGCCCTGGCCCTGTGGCAGCGCATGGCCGAGGAGAGCAAGCGGGAAGGCAAGCCGCCTGAGTTTCTTTCCACCCACCCGGCGGACAGCACCCGCATCCGCCAGATCCAGCAGTGGCTGCCCGAGGCCATGGGCTACTACGTGCCCCGCAGCGAAGCGGCCCCGGAGGCCGCGTCCGGAGCGGAGCGGGAAAAGGCGGGAGAGCCGGCGAAGGATGCCGCCAGGGAAGGCGCCGAGAAACCGGCAAAACGACGGAAATGAGACAGGGGTTTCCAGTCCCCCAGGCCCCGGGCGGCCCTGAAAACGCCTTTTTGCGATAAAATTTCCACCCTTTTCCCAAGGCCGGAACAAAAATGCCGCAAACCCTCTACGACAAGCTCTGGCAGAACCATGTGGTACATGAAGAAGCCGATGGCACTGCGCTGATTTACATTGACCGCCACCTGGTCCATGAAGTGACCAGCCCCCAGGCTTTCGAGGGTCTGAAGCTGGCCGGCCGCAAGCCCTGGCGCGTCTCCTCCATCGTCGCCACCGCCGACCACAATACCCCCACGGACCACTGGGAAGAGGGCATCAAGGACCCCATTTCCCGCCAGCAGGTGGAAACCCTGGACGCCAACATCCGTGAAGTGGGCGCTCTCGCCTACTGGCCCTTCAAGGACATGCGGCAGGGCATCGTGCATGTGGTGGGCCCGGAAAACGGCGCCACCCTGCCCGGCATGACCGTGGTCTGCGGCGACTCCCACACCTCCACCCACGGCGCCTTCGCCTGCATGGCCCACGGCATCGGCACCTCCGAGGTGGAGCACGTGATGGCCACCCAGTGCCTGATCCAGAAGAAGTCCAAGTCCATGCTGATCCGCGTCGAGGGCAAGCTGGGCAAGGGCGTCACCGGCAAGGACGTGGCCCTGGCCATCATCGGCAAGATCGGCACCGCCGGCGGTACCGGCTATGCCATCGAATTCGGCGGCTCCGCCATCCGCGGTCTCTCCATGGAAGGCCGCATGACCCTGTGCAACATGGCCATCGAGGCCGGCGCCCGCATGGGTTTCGTGGCGGTGGACGACACCACCATCAATTACCTGAAGGACCGCCCCTTCTCGCCCAAGGGCGAGACCTGGGACAAGGCGGTGGCCTACTGGCGCACCCTGAAGTCCGACGAAGGCGCCTGCTTCGACTGCACCGTCGATCTGAAGGCCGAGGAAATCCAGCCCCAGGTGACCTGGGGTACCTCCCCCGAAATGGTGGTGCCCATCGGCGCCACCGTGCCGGACCCGGCCAAGGAAGCCGACCCGGTGAAGCGCGAAGGCATGGAGCGGGCCTTGCAGTACATGGGCCTGACGCCCAATCTGGAAATCAAGAAGATCGCCATCGACAAGGTCTTCATCGGTTCCTGTACCAATTCCCGCATCGAGGACCTGCGCGAAGCCGCCGCCGTGGTGCGGGGCCGGCAGAAGGCTGCCAACGTCAAGCTGGCCCTGGTGGTGCCGGGCTCCGGTCTGGTCAAGCGCCAGGCCGAGGCCGAAGGCCTGGACAAGATTTTCGTTGCCGCCGGCTTCGAGTGGCGCGAGCCGGGCTGCTCCATGTGCCTGGCCATGAATGCCGACCGGCTGGAGCCGGGCGAGCGTTGCGCCTCCACCTCCAATCGCAATTTCGAAGGCCGTCAGGGCCCCGGTGGCCGTACCCACCTGGTGAGTCCGGCCATGGCCGCGGCCGCCGGCATCGCCGGTCATTTCGCCGATGTGCGTGACATTCTCTGAAGACCGAGGAGATTAGAGCCATGAAGAAACTGACCCTGATTCTCGCAGCCCTGGCTTTTCTGTCCGCCGGCTGCAACACCGTGCGCGGTATCGGCCAGGACATCGAAAAGGGTGGCGAGGCCATCCAGAAGGCGACCAAATAATGCAGGCATTCACCAAACTCGACGGCCTGGTGGCCCCCCTCGACCGTAACAACGTCGATACCGACGCCATCATCCCCAAGCAGTTCCTCAAGTCCATCAAGCGTTCCGGCTTCGGTCCCAACGCCTTCGACGAGTGGCGCTACATGGATCACGGCGAGCCGGGCATGGACAACTCCAAGCGGCCCCTGAATCCGAACTTCGTGCTCAACCAGCAGCGCTACCAGGGCGCCTCCGTGCTGCTGACCCGCAGCAACTTCGGCTGCGGCTCCTCCCGCGAGCACGCCCCCTGGGCCCTGCTGGACTACGGCTTCCGCGTGGTCATCGCCGAATCCTTCGCCGACATCTTCTTCAACAACTGCTTCAAGAACGGCATCCTGCCCATCGTCCTGCCCAAGGCCGAGATCGATGCCCTGTTCGGCCTCACCGAATACACCCCGGGCTTCAAGCTGGTGGTGGATCTGGAGCAGCAGAAGGTGGTGCGCCCCGATGGTCACGCCATTCCCTTCGAAGTGGATGCCTTCCGTCGCGAATGCCTGCTCAACGGCTGGGACGACATCGGCCTGACCCTGCGCCATGCCGACAAGATCAAGGCCTTCGAGGAGCGCCGCCGGGCCGAACAGCCCTGGCTGTTTTCCTGATCTAATTTTTGCCACAGAGGACACAGAGTTCACAGAGAAAGGCAGCGGATTTGGCCTGTTAACGCAGGTGTCCGTGGCACCGCGAGGTTTCAACCTCTGTGTTCTCTGTGCCCTCTGTGGCCAAGTCCTTTAAGGTTCTCAAAATGAAAATTTGCGTTCTCCCCGGTGACGGCATCGGTCCCGAAATCATGGCGGAAGCCGTGCGCGTGCTGGAAGCCCTGAACCTGGGTTTCGAGATGGAAACCGCCCTGCTCGGCGGCTGCGCCGTGGACACCACCGGCAATCCCTATCCGGAAGCCACCCAGAAACTGGCCCAGGCCGCCGATGCCGTGCTGCTGGGCGCCGTGGGTGGTCCCCAGTGGGACACCCTGCCCCGGGAACAGCGCCCTGAGCGTGGCCTGCTGGGCATCCGCAAGCAACTCAACCTGTTTGCCAACCTGCGCCCCGCCATCCTCTATCCGGAACTGGCCAATGCCTCCACCCTGAAGCCCGAAGTGGTGGCCGGCCTGGACATCCTCATCGTGCGCGAACTGACCGGCGACATCTACTTCGGCCAGCCCCGCGGCATCGAGGAGCGCGAGATCGACGGCCAGAAGCAGCGCTTCGGCTTCAACACCATGCACTACAGCGAATCCGAAATCCGCCGCATCCTGCGCGTGGCCTTCGAGGCTGCCCGCAAGCGCAACAAGAAGCTGTGCTCGGTGGACAAGATGAACGTGCTGGAAACCACCCAGCTGTGGCGCGACATCGCCAACGAACTGGCCCCCGAATACCCGGATGTGGAACTTTCCCACATGCTGGTGGATAACGCCGCCATGCAGCTGGTACGCAATCCCAAGCAGTTCGACGTGATGGTCACCGGCAACATGTTTGGCGACATCCTCTCCGACGAAGCCTCCATGCTCACCGGCTCCATCGGCATGCTGCCCTCCGCCTCCCTGGACGCCAACAACAAGGGCCTCTACGAGCCCTCCCACGGTTCCGCCCCGGACATCGCCGGCAAGGGCGTGGCCAATCCCCTGGCCACCATCCTCTCCGCTGCCATGATGCTGCGCTACACCTTCAATATGGAAGAAGCCGCCGTGAAGGTGGAAAACGCCGTGAAGAAGGTGCTGGCCCAGGGTTATCGCACCGGCGACATCTACGAGCCGGGTACCACCAAGGTGGGCACCAGGCAGATGGGCGACGCGGTCCTGGCCGCCCTGTAATCCCAGGCAAAACCTTGATAGCGGCGGGGTGGTAAACCTCGCCGCCTGTGATACCGTTACATATTCATTAAGTTCTTACCCAAGGAAGCAGTGATGAAGCGAGTTGGTCTGGTTGGTTGGCGCGGTATGGTCGGTTCCGTCCTCATGCAGCGCATGGTGGAAGAGGGTGATTTTGCCCATATCGAACCGGTGTATTTCTCCACTTCCAACGCCGGCGGCAAGGCCCCGGTGTTCGGTGGTAAGGAGGCGGCTGCTCCCCTGCAGGACGCCATGTCCGTGGATGCCCTGAAGACCTGCGACATCATCATCACCTGCCAGGGTGGCGACTACACCAAGGAAGTCTTCCCCAAGCTGCGCGCTGCCGGCTGGAACGGCCACTGGATCGACGCCGCCTCCGCCCTGCGCATGGCCGACGACGCCGTGATCATCCTTGACCCGGTGAACAAGAACGTCATCCAGGATTCCCTGGCTAAGGGCGGCAAGAACTGGATCGGCGGCAACTGTACCGTTTCTCTGATGCTGATGGGCCTGGGCGGCCTGTTCCAGAACGACCTGATCGAGTGGGCCACCTCCATGACCTACCAGGCCGCGTCCGGCGCCGGCGCCCAGAATATGCGCGAGCTGATCGCCCAGATGGGGACCATCCACGCTTCCGTGGCCGACCTGCTGGCCGACCCGTCTTCCGCCATCCTGGAAATCGACCGCAAGGTGGCCGAAACCATCCGTTCCGACGCCTTCCCCAAGAAGAACTTCCGCAATACTCCCCTGGCCGGCAGCCTGATCCCCTGGATCGACGTACCCGTGGACAACGGCCAGTCCAAGGAAGAGTGGAAGGGCGGTGCCGAATGCAACAAGATCCTGGGCAAGCCCGCTTTCCGTAGCCAGGGCTCCATTCCCATCGATGGCCTCTGCGTGCGTATCGGCGCCATGCGCTGCCACTCCCAGGCCCTCACCATCAAGCTGAAGAAGGATGTGCCCCTGGACGAGATCAGCGACATGCTGGCCAAGGCCAACCAGTGGGCCAAGGTGGTGCCCAACGAGCGCGAGATTTCCGAGCGTGAGCTGACCCCAGCCGCCGTCACCGGCACCCTGACCGTGCCCGTCGGCCGTCTGCACAAGATGGCCATGGGTCCCGAGTACCTGGCCGCCTTCACCTGCGGTGACCAGTTGCTGTGGGGCGCTGCCGAACCCCTGCGCCGCATGCTGCGCATTCTGCTCGAAGCCTGATCCGGCCGGGAGCCAATACCAGAACCGGGGCCGAGAGCCCCGGTTTTGTTATACAAAAGGGATAACTACATTAGAATAAAGATTAGCTTGCATGGCTAACTTGCTGATGTTATTTTATTTCTTCCAAAATCGACGCTCAGGGTGGCGCCGTGGCCAAAACTAAAGATACCAATATGAAAATTCGTGCCTCGCTCCTGGCAACCGCGCTTGCGTGTATGCCTTTCGCGGCGGATGCGGCAGGGTTGGGAAAGATCACCGTTTATTCCGGTCTGGGGCAGCCCTTGCGCGCCGAAGTGGAGGTCTCCGCCACCAAGGCGGAACTGTCCAACATGACGGCCCGCCTGGCCTCCCAGGATGCCTTTGCCCAGGCCGGCATCGAATACGCTTCCACCCTGCTCGGCATCAGATTTTCCCTGGACCAGAAGGGCGCCCAGCCGGTCATCCGCATCAGTTCGGACAAGCCCATCAACGACCCCTTCGTGGACATGCTGCTGGAGCTGAGCTGGCCCTCCGGTCGCCTGGTGCGCGAATACACCTTCCTCCTCGATCCGCCGGAAATGGCCATCAAGGGCGGTGCCCAGGTGTCCACGGTCGAGGCCAAGCAGCCTCCCCGTCTTGAAACCCGTCCCCTGGCGCCCGTGGAAGAGAAGCCGGCCGCCCGGGCCGTGGAAGAGAAACCTGCCAAGGTGACTGCCAGCCGCAAACCCAAGGTGGCGGCGGAAGAAAAGCCGGTGGCAGAGGCACGGCCCGCCGCCGAGAAAAAGACCGCTGAGCAGCCCGCTGCTGCCGTGGGCAGCGTCGAGGTGAAGAAGGGCGACACCCTGCGCAAGATTGCCGGCGAGACCGTGCACGAGGGCGTCTCCCTGGAGCAGATGCTGGTGGGCCTGTACCGGGCCAACAAGGAGGCTTTTGACGGCGGCAACATGAACCGCCTCAAGGCCGGCAAGATTCTGGCGGTGCCGGACAAGGAGTCCGTCGCTGCTGTCTCCGAGAGCGAGGCGCGCAAGATCGTCTTTGCCCAGTCCTCGGACTGGAATGCCTACCGCCGCAAGCTGGCCGGGGCCGTGGCCCAGGAGGCGCCCAAGGACGACGGCGCCACCCAGGCCGTTGCCGGCCGCGTCACCGCCAAGGTGGAAGACAAGGCCGCGCCGGCCGCTGCACCCAAGGACCAGGTGAAGGTCGCCAAGACCGAAGGTCCGGCCACGGGCAAGGCCGGTGCCGGCAAGGCCAGCGAAGAGGATCTGATTGCCAAGGACAAGGCCCTCAAGGACGCCAACGAACGCATGGCGGCCCTGGAGAAGAACGTCAGCGAACTGCAGAAGCTGCTGGAACTGAAGAACCAGAACCTGGCCGATCTGCAGAAGCAGGCCGCGGCCAAGCCGGCCGCAGCGGCCCCGCTGCCCGCCGCCGCCCCTGCCAAGCCTGCCGAAACGGCGCCGGTGGAACCGCCCAAGCCCGAGGTCAAGCCCGAACCGCCCAAGGTTGAGGAAGCCAAGCCCGCCGAGGCCGCCAAGCCGGAGGACAAACCGGCCGAAGCTGCTGCACCGGAAGCCAAGCCTGAGCCCACGCCGGCACCGAAGCCGCCGGTGGTGGTGCCGCCGCCGGCCCCGGTGGAAGAGCCCAGTCTGGTGGATGAATTGCTGGACAACCTGCCCCTCCTGGGCGGCGGCCTGGTCGCCATCGCCGGCCTCGGCGCCCTGGCCGTGGTCCGTCGCCGTCGCCAGGCTCCCGCCGGCGAGGCCACCCTGCCGCCCACCAGCTCCCTGTCCCAGCCGAGTCTGGGCGCCAATTCCGTGTTCAAGAGCACCGGCGGCCAGAGTGTGGATACCTCCAACACCCCGGCCACCGATTTCAGCCAGGCGGGTCCCGGCACCATCGATACCGACGAAGTCGATCCGGTGGCCGAAGCCGATGTGTACATGGCCTACGGCCGGGATGCCCAGGCCGAGGAAATCCTTCTCGAAGCCATGCAGAAGGATCCCAAGCGCTTCGCCATCCACGTCAAGCTGCTGGAAATCTACGCCAACCGCAAGGCCGTCAAGCAGTTCGAAACCCTGGCCAGCGAGCTTTACGCCCAGACCGGCGGCGTTGGCGCCGAGTGGGAAAAGGCTGCCGCCATGGGCGCCAAGCTGGACCCGGCCAACCCGCTCTACGGCGGCAACCCGGCGCCCGCGGCTGCTGCTGCCGATTTCGATCCCGATGCCACCATGATCGTCGGTGCCGAGCAGCTGAAGGATACGGTGACCATGCCCGGCACCCTGTCCCAGCTGGCTGAAGCCGCTGCCGAAGCGGAGCCCTTGCCGGTGGTGGAAGCGCCCCAGGAAGCGGCGGCCGAGCCGGTGCCCGATCTGGTCAGTCTGGACTTCGACCTGGGTCTCGAGGCTCCTGCCGCGCCCCAGACCGATACCGCTGCCGACGTCGCCGCCGAACCTGAAGCCGCCCTGCCCGGCGCCATGGACTTCGACCTGGATCTGGGCGCGGCCGAGCCCGCCCCGGCCGCCGCTGCCGAGCCCGAAGTGCTGGACTTCCAGCTGCCGGAAGCGGCCCCTGAGGCAGCCCCGGCGGCTCCTGCCGACAACATCATCGACTTCGACCTCGATCTGGGGGCTGGGGCCGAAGAGCCTGTTTCCATCACCGCGGAAGCCCCCGGCGGCGACCTGGACATCCAGCTGGATGACGAGGCCCTGCCGGTGGAAGAGGCGCCCCGCGCCTTCGATCTCTCCAGCATCAATCTGGACCTGGATGCGGCGCCCGCGCCGGCTGCCGAGCCGGCCGTCAGTGCCGCCGACGACACCGTGGTGCTGCCGGAAGTTGCCGACGAAGCCCTCAGCCTGGATGACCTTGCTGCAGCCGCGGCCGAGACCACCCTGACGCCGGCGGCGGATGAAACCGTGGTCATGCCCGAGCTGGCGATGGAGGAGGTGACTGCTGCACCGGCTCCGTCTTTCGACTCCGCCGAAACCGTGGTCAATCCGGAACTGGGCGCCCAGCTGGAGGCTCAGCTGGAAGCCGAGCAGGCCGCCGATGCCGAGGGCGACGATGCCCGCTGGCAGGAGGTGGCGACCAAGCTGGATCTGGCCAAGGCCTATGAAGAAATGGGCGATCTGGAAGGGGCACGGGAACTGCTGCAGGAAGTGCTCGGCGAAGGCAATGCCGAACAGCAGGACGTGGCCCGCACCCTGATGGAGCGCGTCGGCAGCTGAGCGCCGTCCTCGTTCCGCCCCCTCCATGCCGCAGCCCGGGTATCCCGGCTGCGGCATTTGTTTTACAGTGCGGGCTTCGCACCCCCTGGTCCCCTTCTTGAACCGTTCCGCCCCGCCCTTGCCCGCTGCCATGCCGGCGCCGCCCTCCGCCCGTCATCCGGCCGTGCGCCTGCTGCTGTGCCTGCTCCTGGCCCTGGCAGCCCAGGCCCTGCCGGCGCTCCTGGCGGCCGCCCTGGTCCTGCCTTTGCTGCGGGCCGATGGCGTGGCCGGGCGTTGCCGCACCCTGCTGCGGCGCACGCGCTGGCTGCTGCTTTCCCTCTTTCTCGTCTTTGCCCTGGGCACCCCGGGTACGCCCCTTTACGACCATGCCTGGAGCCCGTCCCGGGAAGGGGTGTTCCTCGGTCTGGAGCAGTGCCTGCGCCTGGCGACGGTGCTGCTGGCCGTCTCCTGGCTGTTGCACAGCACCCGGCCGGCGGCCCTGGCCCAGGGCCTGCTGACCCTGTTGCAGCCCCTGCGTTACCTGGGGCTGGCGCCGGAGCGGGGCATCGCCCGCCTGCTGCTGGTGATGCGGCACGTGGATTCCGCCGAAGCCTGGCCCCGGGGCCAGGACTGGCTACGTTTCCTGGAGATGCCGGCCCAGGAGTCGGAAAGCGTCCTGGAGGTGGAACTGCATCCCCTGCCAGGCCCTGACCGCCTGCTTCTCGCCGGCATGGGCCTCGGCATCCTGGTCCTGCTTGCCTCGCCGCTGTGGCTGCCATGAGCGATTCCACTGTTCTTTCCGCCACCACCCCGGGCCGCATCGCCCTGGGCCTGGAGTACGACGGCAATACCTTCCATGGCTGGCAGACCCAGCCCGGCGGCCGCACCGTGCAGGATGCCCTGGAGGCCGCCCTGGGCGCCATCGCCGGGGTGCCGGTGGCCACCACCTGCGCCGGCCGTACCGACACGGGCGTCCATGCCACTTCCCAGGTGGTGCATTTCGACGCGCCCGTGTCCCGGCCCGAATCGGCCTGGGTGCGGGGCGTCAATTCCCATCTGCCCGACGGCGTCGCCGTGCGCTGGGCCCAGGCCGTGCCCGCCGATTTTCATGCCCGCTTCTCCGCCCGGGGCCGGCGCTACCGCTACCTGCTGCTTAACCGCCCAGTGCGTCCCGGTCTTGCCGCCGGCCGGGTGGGCTGGTTCCATCTGCCCCTGGACGTGGCGAAAATGCAGGAGGCAGCCGACCTGCTGCTGGGAGAACACGATTTCTCCACCTTCCGCGCCGCCGAATGCCAGGCCAAGACGCCGGTGAAGGAACTGCGGCAGGCCCGGGTCAGCCGCCAGGGCGAGCTGGTGGTGTTCGACTTCGAGGCCACCGCTTTCCTGCACCACATGATCCGCAACCTGGTGGGTAGCCTGGTCTATGTGGGCAAGGGCAAGCACCAGCCGGCCTGGATCGGCGAACTGCTGGCGGCCCGGGACCGGCGTCTGGCGGCCCCCACCTTCAGTCCCTCCGGCCTCTATTTGGCCGGCGTCAGCTACGAACCCCACTGGGGCCTGCCGGAGACCACGGTGCTGCCTCAAATCTGGAGCCTGGAACCATGACGAGCGCCACCGAAGCCCGTACCAAGACCCGCATCAAAATCTGCGGCCTGACCCGGGAGGCGGACGTGGATGCCGCCGTGGCCGCCGGCGCCGACGCCATCGGCTTCGTCTTCTACCCGCCCAGCCCGCGCTACGTCACGCCCGAACGGGCGGTGGAGCTGGCCCGGCGGCTGCCGCCCTTTGTCGCGGCGGTGGGGCTGTTCGTGAACCCGGAACCGGCCCAGGTGGAGGCCGTGCTGGCCAAAGTGCCCCTGGAAGTCCTGCAATTCCACGGCGACGAGACGGAAAGCCAGTGCCGGCGCTACCTGCGGCCCTACCTCAAGGCGGCCCGCGTAAGGCCCGATCTGGATTTGGTACAATACGCGGCTGCGTACCCTTCGGCCCGGGCCATCCTGCTGGATGCCTTCGTCGATGGTTACGGCGGCGGCGGCAAGACCTTCGACTGGTCCCTCATCCCGGCCGGCCTGGTCAAGAGCATCGTGCTCTCCGGCGGCCTGGACGGGGACAATGTGGCGGAGGCGGTACGGCGGGTGCGCCCGGCGGCGGTGGATGTGTCCTCCGGCGTCGAGGCGGCCAAGGGCATCAAGGATGCCGCCAAGATCCGGGCCTTCATCGCCGCCGTTCGCAGTGCCGACAACGATTGATTTGACGAACTGATTTATGCGCAAGAAACCGGGCGGACATACTCGCACTCACTGGCGCCACCACCTGGCGGACCACACCTGAGAGACGGCGGCTGACTAAGCAGTCCCCGTCCTTCTCAACGTTCGTCTTCTGGAGTCCTACCATGTCCTACAACCTGCCCGACGCCTCCGGCCACTTCGGCCCCTACGGCGGCATCTTCGTCTCCGAAACCCTCATTGCCGCCCTCGAAGAACTGAAGGCGGCCTATGCCCACGCCTGCACCGATCCTGCCTTCCAGGCCGAGTTCGACTACGAGCTGAAGCACTACGTGGGCCGTCCCAGCCCCATCTACCATGCCAAGCGCTGGTCCGAGCTGCTGGGCGGCGCCCAGATCTACCTGAAGCGGGAAGACCTTAACCACACCGGCGCCCACAAGGTGAACAACTGTATCGGCCAGGCCCTGCTGGCCAAGCGCATGGGCAAGCCCCGGGTCATCGCCGAGACCGGCGCCGGCCAGCACGGCGTCGCCACCGCCACCGTGGCCGCCCGCTACGGCTTCGAGTGCGTGGTGTACATGGGCTCCGAGGACGTCAAGCGCCAGGCCGCCAACGTCTATCGCATGAAGCTCCTGGGCGCCACCGTGGTGCCCGTGGAGTCCGGCTCCAAGACCCTCAAGGACGCGCTCAATGAAGCCATGCGCGACTGGGTCACCAACATCGAGAACACCTTCTACATCATCGGCACCGTGGCCGGTCCCCATCCCTATCCCATGATGGTGCGGGACTTCCAGACCGTCATCGGCAAGGAGGCTCTGGTGCAGATGCCGGAGATGGCCGGGCGCCAGCCCGACGCGGTGATCGCCGCCGTCGGTGGCGGTTCCAACGCCATGGGCATCTTCCACCCCTACATTCCCCATGAGAGCGTCAAGCTGATCGGCGTCGAGGCCGCGGGGGAGGGCATGGATACCAACCGCCATTCCGCCAGCCTGCAGAAGGGCCGCCCCGGCGTGCTGCACGGTAACCGCACCTACCTGCTGCAGGACGAGAACGGCCAGATCACCGAGACCCACTCCATCTCCGCCGGCCTCGATTACCCGGGCGTCGGCCCCGAGCACGCCTGGCTGAAGGATTCGGGCCGGGCCGAATACGTGGGCATCTCCGACAGCGAAGCCCTGCAGGCCTTCCATGACCTGTGCCGCTTCGAGGGCATCATTCCCGCCCTGGAGTCCTCCCACGCTCTGGCCTATGCCGCCAAGCTGGCCCCCTCCCTGGCCAAGGACAAGATCCTGCTGGTCAATCTTTCCGGCCGCGGCGACAAGGACATGCACACCGTCGCCGAAAAGTCCGGCATCCAATTCTGAGAGCCCGCCCCATGTCCCGCATCCAACAGACTTTCGACGCGCTCAAGGCCCAGGGCAAGAAGGCCCTGATTCCCTTCATCACTGCCGGCGATCCCCATCCGGCCCTCACCGTCACCTTGCTGCACACCCTGGTGGAAGCCGGCGCCGACGTGATCGAGCTGGGCGTGCCCTTCTCCGATCCCATGGCCGACGGCCCCACCATCCAGCGTGCCTCCGAGCGGGCCCTGGCCAAGGGCGTCAGCCTGCGCCAGGTGCTGGCCATGGTCAGCGAATTCCGTGAGAAGGACGGCGAGACTCCCATCGTCCTCATGGGCTACGCCAACCCGATCGAGGCCATGGGCATGGAAGCCTTCGTCGCCGCCGCCGCCGAGGCCGGTGTGGACGGCGTGCTGGTGGTGGATTACACCCCGGAGGAAAGCGCCGCCTTCTGCGCCGCCATGAACGCCCGGGACCTGGACACCATCTTCCTCCTCGCTCCCACCTCCACCGATGCCCGCATCAATCAGGTGGGCCAGCTGGCCCGGGGTTACGTCTATTACGTTTCCCTCAAGGGGGTGACGGGCAGCGGCGCCCTCAACTTCGACGAAGTGGCCGAACGCATTCCCAAGATCCGCGAAGCCACCGGCCTGCCCGTGGGCGTCGGCTTCGGCATCCGCGATGCGGAAACGGCCAAGCGCATCGCCGGCATGGCCGACGCCGTGGTGGTGGGCAGCCGCATCATCGAGGAAATGGAAAAGTACCCGGATGACGCCGTGGCCCGCGTCAAGGGCCTGGTGGCCGACATCCGCCGCGGTGTGGATGCCGCCAGCAAGTAATTTTTTAGCCACAGAGGGCACAGAGGACACAGAGAGTAAAACCGACAGGACAGTCATGCCGCGAGGGCTTTTGATCAGGCCCTGTCGCGTTGTCCAGGAATTGTTTTAACTCTGTGATCTCTGTGCCCTCTGCGGCCAACCCGAATTTAAAAAAGTACCGGAGAACGCCATGAGCTGGTTGCAGAAACTGCTGCCCCCGAAGATCAAGCGTGAAGGCGCGCCGCGCAAGTCCAACCTGCCGGAAGGCCTGTGGCGCAAGTGCCCGTCCTGCGAGGCGGTGCTCTACGCCACCGACCTGGAAGGCAACCTGCACGTCTGCCCCAAGTGCGGCCACCACAACCGCCTCAATTCCCGGGAACGCCTGGACCTGCTGCTGGACCCGGAAGGCCGTTTCGAGATCGGCGCCGAAGTGCTGCCGGTGGATAGCCTCAAGTTCAAGGACAGCCGCCGTTATCCGGAGCGCCTCAACGACGCCACCGAAGACACCGGCGAGACCGATTCCCTGGTGGTGATGCAGGGCGCCATCAAGACCCTGCCCGTGGTCGTGGCCTGCTTCGAATTCAACTTCATGGGCGGCTCCATGGGCTCCGTGCTGGGCGAGCGCTTCATCCGCGGCGTCCAGGTGGCCCTGGAGCAGAACGTGCCCTTCATCTGCATCACCGCCTCCGGCGGCGCCCGCATGCAGGAAGGCCTGTTCTCCCTGATGCAGATGGCCAAGACCACCGCTTCCCTGACCAAGCTGTCGGAAGCCGGTCTGCCCTTCATTTCCGTGCTCACCGATCCCACCATGGGCGGCGTCTCCGCCTCCTTCGCCTTCCTCGGCGACGTGGTCATTGCCGAGCCCAATGCCCTGATCGGCTTCGCCGGCCCCCGGGTGATCGAGCAGACGGTGCGCGAGAAACTGCCGGAAGGCTTTCAGCGCTCCGAGTTCCTGCTGGAAAAGGGCGCCATCGACCTGATCGTGGACCGCCGCGAAATGCGCGACAAGATCGCCCAGCTGCTGGCCCTGCTGCAGAAGCTGCCTGCGGCTGCCTGAAAATCTTTTTTGCCACAGAGGGCACAGAGAACACAGAGGGTTTCCGCTCCGTGCGTAAGGGCGGAGGAAACTGTGTGGGCCTGTTCCCCGGGAGGCAACAGGGACGCCGTTCTTCAGCCTGCCATGGCCGAAGTCCGCGTCCCTGCCGCCTTCCCGGGTAGGTGCTTTTGACTTTCCTCTGTGATCTCTGTGCCCTCTGTGGCTAGCCTTTCTATGTCATCCCCCACCACCCTGGCCGACTGGCTCACCCATCTCGAATCCCTCCATCCCAAGGGCCAGGCCGGCATCGAGCTGGGCCTGGAGCGGGTGGCCCGGGTCAAGGCGGCCCTGGGGCAGACCGAGTTCTGCCCGGTCGTCACCGTCGGCGGCACCAACGGCAAGGGTTCGGTCTGCGCCTATCTGGAAAACATCCTGGACCGGGCCGGCTGCAAGGTGGGCTCCTACAGTTCCCCCCATCTGCTGCGCTACAACGAGCGGGTGCGCCTCAACGGCCAGCCGGTGGCGGACGAGGCCCTGTGCGCCGCCTTCGCCCGGGTGGAAGCGGCCCGGGGCGATGAGGCCCTGACCTATTTCGAATTCGGCACCCTGGCCGCCTGGGAAGTCTTCGCCGCCGCCGGGGTCGAGGCCATCGTCCTGGAAGTGGGCCTGGGCGGCCGCCTCGACGCGGTGAACATCTACGAGCCGG
The DNA here is from genome assembly GCF_058809645.1 of Azospira sp. MPR-E4. Classification (NCBI taxonomy): domain Bacteria; kingdom Pseudomonadati; phylum Pseudomonadota; class Betaproteobacteria; order Rhodocyclales; family Rhodocyclaceae; genus Azospira; species Azospira sp. MPR-E4. The sequence continues at coordinate 83,097 of NZ_JBXAST010000005.1, forward strand.
ACGTGGCCGTGGTCACCGGCATCGCCCTGGACCACACCGACTGGCTGGGCCCCACCCGGGAAGACATCGGCCGGGAAAAGGCGGGCATCTTCCGCCCCGGCAAGCCCGCCATCTGCGCCGACGCCAAGCCGCCCCAGTCCCTGCTGGACCACGCCGCCGCCATCGGTGCCGAGCTGAAACTCATCGGCCGCGACTTCGGTTTCGAGAAAAGTGCCGAGGACCGCCTGCAATGGCGCTACTGGCTGCGCCAGGGCGAGGCCCTGCAGCGCCGCGCCCTGGCTTTCCCCGGCTTGCGCGGCACGGCCCAGCTGGCCAATGCCAGCGCCGCCCTGACCGCCCTGGAATACCTCAAGGACCGCCTGCCCGTCTCCATGGGCGCCATCCGCGCCGGCCTCATCGAGACCGAGCTGCCCGGCCGCTTCCAGGTCCTGCCTGGCCAGCCGGCGGTGGTCCTGGACGTGGCCCACAATCCCCAGTCGGCCCAGGTACTGGCCGACAACCTGGGCAACATGGGCTTCTACAACCGCACCCACGCGGTGGTGGGCATGCTCGGCGACAAGGACATCTCCACCACCCTGGCCGCCCTCAAGGGCAAGGTGGATACCTGGCTGCTGGCCGACCTGGCGGTGCCCCGGGGTGCCTCTGCGGTGCAGCTGGCGGAGGCCGTGGCCGGCCTTGGCGGCGAGGTGCACTGCCACGATTCCCCCTACGCCGCATGGCAGGCAGCCCTGAAGCAGGCTGCCGAGAATGATAGAATCCTGGTTTTCGGATCCTTCCATACGGTGGCCGGTGTGCTGCCCCATGTGGGCCAGCGACATCGCCAACCGGGTCAAACCCCCAGCTAAAGGTGCTTCGGGCATGCAAGTGACGGACAGTGACGCACAACTGCAACTGAAAAAACGTGCCCGGCGCCGCCTGGTGGGGGCCGTGGCCTTCGTCACGTTCGCCGCCATCGTGCTGCCCATGGTCATGGACCAGGCACCGCCGCCGCCCACCCCCGACGTGCAGATCCGCATCCCCGGCCAGGACCAGACCGCCTTCAATCCCCAGGCCCTGACGCCGCCGGCGCCGGCCAAACCCGCCGCCCCGGCCAGAACCGAACTGGCACCGCCCCCCGTGGTCGCCGTAGCCCCAGCCGCCGAGGCCCCTGCCAAGCTGGCAGAAAAGCCCCCCGTCGTCACGCCCGCCCCGGTGGAAAAGCCTGCCGCCAAGCCCGTGGACAGGACTGCGGAAAAGCAGGCGGCGGAGAAGGCAGCCGCCGACAAGGCCGCCGCTGCCGAGAAGGCCAAGGCCGAGGCCGAAGCCAAGCGCGCCGCCGCCCTGCTCGGTGCCGGCAAGCCCGAAGCCGCCAAGCCGGCGGCCGCGGCCGGCCAGCACGTCATCCTCATCGGTGCCTTTGCCAACCCCGGCAACGTCAAGGTGCTGCAGACCAAGCTCAACGAAATCGGCGTCAAGTCCTACACCGAGAACCTGGATTCCCCCCAGGGCGCCAAGACCCGCGTGCGGGCCGGCCCCTTCCCGAGCAAGGAAGCGGCGGAAAAGGCCCTGGATAAAATGAAGAAAATCGGTGTCAACGGCATCGTCTCCGCGAAATAAGCACGACCGGCAATGACCGCACTGGACTTTGCCATCATCGGCATCATCCTGGCCTCCCTGCTGCTGGGCGCCTGGCGCGGCGTGGTGGGCGAGATCATCGCCCTGGTGGCCTGGATCCTCGGCTTCCTCGCTGCCCGGGCCTTCGGTCCGGAAGCCGCCCAGGTGTTCCTCTCCGGCCTCATCGCCGATCCGGTGTGGCGCCTGGTGGCCGGCTACATCCTGGTCTTCGTCGGCGTCCTGCTGCTGCTGGCCCTGCTGCGGCTGGCGGTGCGGGGCCTGATCCGGGCCCTCGGCCTGGGCCTGGCGGACCGGCTCCTGGGCGTGGTCTTCGGCGTGGCCCGGGGCGCCCTGATCGTGTTGTTGCTGTTTGCCGCCGGGGGCATGACTTCCCTGCCCAAGGCGAGCTGGTGGGCCCAGGCCCAGTTGGCGCCGCCCTTCGAGACGGCGGTGCTGCTGGCCAGGCCCTGGCTGCCCGACGAGGTGGCGAAAAGGATCAAGTACCGGTAGCCTCCGGCTTCCGGCCCAAGTTTTGTAACAGACAGGTGGTGTTCTATGTGCGGTATTCTCGGGGTCGTCGCGACCACGCCGGTTAACCAGCTCCTTTACGATGGCCTCATGGTGCTCCAGCACCGGGGCCAGGACGCCGCGGGCATCGCCACGGCGGAAGGCAATACCTTCCACATGCACAAGGGGCCGGGGCTGGTGCGGGACGTGTTCCGTACCCGCAACATGCGGGCCCTCCCGGGCAACTGGGGTATCGGCCATTGCCGTTATCCCACGGCAGGTTCCGCCTGGAACTTCGCCGAGGCCCAACCCTTCTACGTCAATTCCCCCTTCGGCCTGACCCTGGCCCACAACGGCAACCTGACCAATGCCGAAGTGCTGAAGGAGGAAATGTTCGTGCAGGACCTGCGCCACGTGAACACCAACTCGGATTCCGAGGTGCTGCTCAACGTCCTGGCCCATGAACTGCAGGCTGCCGCCAAGGGCGCCCGCCTCGATCCGGACATCATCTTCCGCGCCGTCGCCGGCGTGCATCGCCGGGTCCGCGGCGCCTACGCCGTGGTGGCCATGATCGCCGGCTACGGCCTGCTGGCCTTCCGCGATCCCTTCGGCATCCGTCCCCTGGTGATGGGCCGCAATCCGGTGGAAGAGGGCTACGAATACCTGATCTCCTCCGAGTCCGTGACCCTGGATACCCTGGGCTTCGAGGTGATGCGCGACATCGCCCCGGGCGAGGCCGTCTTCATCGACCTGCAGCGCAACCTCTCCAGCCGCCAGTGTGCCGACAAGCCGGTGTACGCCCCCTGCATCTTCGAGTACGTCTATCTGGCCCGCCCCGACTCCCTCATGGACGGTGTCTCCGTCTATGAAACCCGTCTGCGCATGGGCGAGTTCCTGGCCGAGAAGGTCAAGCAGGTGCTCAACCCGGCCGACATCGACGTGGTCATTCCCATTCCCGACTCCTCCCGGCCCTCCGCCATGCAGCTGGCCCAGGCCCTCAACATTCCCTACCGGGAAGGTTTCGTGAAGAACCGCTACATCGGCCGCACCTTCATCATGCCGGGCCAATCCACCCGCAAGAAGAGCGTGCGCCAGAAGCTCAATACCGTTTCCCACGAGTTCAAGGGCAAGCGGGTGCTGCTGGTGGACGACTCCATCGTGCGCGGCACCACCAGCCGGGAAATTGTGGAGATGGCCCGGGCCGCCGGCGCCCTCAAGGTGTACTTCGCCTCCGCCGCGCCGCCCGTGCGCTACCCCAATGTGTACGGCATCGACATGCCGACCCGGGGCGAACTCATCGCCACCGGCCGCACCGATGACGAGATCGCCAAGGAAATCGGTGCCGACGCCCTGGTGTACCAGGAGCTGGACGCCCTCAAGGCCGCCGTGCGCGCCCTCAATCCGGAGCTGACCTGTTTCGACACCTCCTGTTTCGACGGCACCTACGTCACCGGCGACATCACGCCGGCCTACCTGGACAAGGTGGAGAACGGCCGCGGCGGCAAGGGCAAGTCCAGCAACGAGGATGACAGCAATGCCACCCAGCAGCTGGATCTGAACCTGATGGGCAACAACGCCGAACACTGAGCGCCCACCGGAGCAGAGAAAAAACCACCAGGCCCGTTCCGGATTTCCCGAACGGGCTTGGTCATTAAGGAACCCCCATGAGCATCGACAGCAACAACGACTGGCAGCTGGAAACCCTGGCGGTGCGCGCCGGCCAGGAGCGCAGCCAGTTCAACGAGCATTCCGAGGCGCTGTACCTGACCTCCAGCTTCGTCTTCGAGAACGCGGCCCAGGCCGCCGCCCGCTTCTCCGGCGAGGAGGAGGGCAATGTCTATTCCCGCTTCTCCAACCCCACTCTGAGCCTGTTCCAGGACCGCCTGGCCGCCCTGGAAGGGGCCGAGAGCGCCATCTGCACCGCCAGCGGCATGTCCGCCATCATGTCCCTGGTCATGGCCCATCTGAAGGCCGGCGACCACGTGGTGGCCTCCGCCGGCCTCTTCGGCGCCACCATCCAGCTCTTCAACAACATCCTGGCCCGCTTCGGCATCAGCACCACCTACGCCAGCCAGACCCGGCCGGAAGAGTGGGCCGCCGCCATCCGTCCCGAAACCAAGCTGTTCTTCCTGGAGACGCCCTCCAACCCCCTGACGGAAGTGGCCGACATTGCCGCCCTGGCCGAGATCGCCCACGCCAAGGGCATCCTGGTGGCGGTGGACAACTGCTTCTGCACCCCCGCCCTGCAACGGCCCCTGGAACTGGGCGCCGATCTGGTGGTGCATTCGGCCACCAAGTACCTGGACGGCCAGGGCCGGGTCCTGGGGGGCGCCGTGGTGGGCTCGAAGAAACTCACCGAAGAGGTCTTCAAGTTCCTGCGCACCGCCGGGCCGACCCTCTCCGCCTTCAACGCCTGGGTCCTGGCCAAGGGCCTGGAAACCCTGAAGATCCGCATGGCCGCCCAGTCCGCCAATGCCCTGGAGCTGGCCACCTGGCTCGAAGCCCACCCCAAGGTGGCCCGGGTCTTCTACCCCGGCCTGGCCTCCCATCCCCAACACACCCTGGCCATGCGCCAGCAGAAGAGCGGCGGCGCCATCGTCTCCTTCGAGGTCAAGGGCGGCAAGCCGGAGGCCTGGAAGGTGGTGGACAACTGCCGCCTGCTCTCCATCACCGCCAACCTGGGCGACGTGAAGACCACCATCACCCACCCGGCCACCACCACCCACGGCCGCATCAGCGCCGAGGCCCGGGCCACCGCCGGCATCGGCGACGGCCTGCTGCGCATCGCCGTCGGCCTGGAAGCGGTGCAGGACCTGCAGGCCGATCTGGAGCGGGGCCTGGCCCAGCTCTGAGGCCGTCGGGACGGCCTTGCCGGCCGTTCGCCGCCGATGAAAAAAGCCCCCGCTTGCCGGGGGCTTTTTCTTTGGCAACCACGCATTGGATTTGCCATCCCGGAAAGAGCAAAGCGCCCTCCCCAAAGGGAATGGGTTCGCGCTGCTGGAGACCGAAACGGCATCGCCCCAGGAGGTAATGGGGACGGGCATGTCAGCCGTGCCATGCCGGAGAAGGCCGTCGTTATTGCCTCTCAGCCATGGTGGCTTTTACCCCCGAAACAGGCGCGGACTACCGGCAAATGCCCGGGGCAAGTTAAGCATGTAAATCCTTTTTCTTTGGTAATGGCGGGGACCGACCTAGTGGTGGTGATGGCCCCGGGGCGGCGGGCCGCCGTGCCAGTCCCCCGGCCCCGGGCCGTAGCCGGGTCCCGGATGGTGGTGGTGGCGCGGCTGCCAGGCGCCCTCGTTGAAATGCCAGTGTTGGTGGCGCTGTTCCCAGCGGCCCGGCACGTAAATGTAGCCCGGGCGCTGGCGCAGCCAGCGGCCTTCCAGCCAGACGTAGTTGTAGCCGTCCCAGGCCCAGTAGCCCGGGGCCCACAGATAGCCGCCCCGGGGCGGCGGCATCACTTCGTAGCGGGGCGGCGGGGGCGGGCTGCCGATCTCGATGCCGATTGCCAGGCCGGCGGGCATGGCCCGCACCGACCATTGATCGGCCCGGGCCGGCACTGTTGCCAGCAGGGTGGCGGCCAGGGCCAGCAGCAGGCGGGCGAGGCGGGGAGGGATGAAACGGGGGGTAGGCATGGCAGTCTCCGCAGCGGGAGACAGGAGGTCTCCCTTGGCGGAAATAACGCCGGGCCCCGGCGCCCCGTTGAGCCCGGACACAATTTGTTGCCATTGGGCCGGCGGCAGGCGCCGGCCTCGCCTTAGCCCGACGGCCTGTCCGCCATGCCGGGCTGGAGATCGAGAGCTGCTGCGCTCTTCAGCCCTGTTCCAGGCGGCCGCCGCCGAGGGCCTTGTAGAGGCCGATGGCGTTGCGGATGTCGTCCCGCCGCAGCTCCAGCAGGCCCAGTTGGGAGGCATAGGCCTGGCGCTGGGCGTCGAGCAGTTCCAGGCGGCTGTCCAGGCCGGCCCGGTAGCGCAGGGTGGACAGCTCCCGGCGCCGCTCGGCGCTGGCCACGGCCCGCTCCTGGGCCTGGATCTGGCGGCCGAAGGTGGCGCTGCCGGCGAGGCCGTCGCGCACTTCGCGGAAGGCGGTCTGGATGGCCTTCTCGTACTCGACCACGGCGGCCGAGCGGCGCAGTTCGGCCAGCCGCAGTTCGGCCCGCAGGCGCCCGCCCTGGAAGATGGGCTGGCTGATCTGGGGAGTGAAGGCCCAGGTCTGGTGGGCGCCGGCAAAGAGGCTGCCGAAGGAGGGGCTGATGGCGCCCACGGACAAGGTCAGCAGCAGGCGCGGGAAGAAGGCGGCGCGGGCGGCGCCGATGTCCGCGTTGGCGGCGATGAGGGCCTGTTCCGCCTGCTGGATGTCGGGCCGGTGGGTCAGCAGGTCCGACGGCAGTCCCGGCGGCAGCTGGGTCAGCACCGGCTGTTGGGCCAGGGGCGTGGGCGGCGGCAGGTCCGCCGGCGGCTCCGTGCCGAGCAGCAGGGCCAGGCCGTTGCGGGCCTGGGCCAGGGCCCGCTGGCGGCTTTCCAGATCGGCTTCGGCGGTGGCGACCTGGCCTTCGGCCTGGGCGATGTCCAGGCCGCTGCTCTGCTGGGCCAGCTTCAGCTTGCGCGCCAGGTCCAGGGACTGGCGCCAGTCCGCCAGGGTCAGTTCGGTCAGGCGCAGTTGTTCTTCCGCCAGGCGCTCGGCGAAATAGGCCTCGGCCACGGCGCCGATGAGACTGAGGCGGGCTGCCCGCAGGCCGTGCTCGCTGGCCAGGTAGCGGGCGAAGGCGGCTTCCGAGAGGGAGCTGACGCGGCCGAACAGGTCCACCTCGAAGGCGCTGACGCCCAGGCTGGCGGAACGGGTCTCCTGGATGGCGGTGCTGTTGCCGCCGTCGCTGGAGCTGCGCTGGCGCGAGCCTTCCAGCCCGGCATCGACGCCGGGGACCCGGTAGCTGCGCTGGATGTCGTACTGGGCCTGCACCTGGGAGACGTTGAGCACGGCCAGGCGCAGGTCCCGGTTGTGTTCCAGGGCCACTTCGATCAGGCGCTGCAGGCGCGGGTCGCCGAACATGCGGCGCCAGCCGATGGCGGCGGCGGAAGCGTCCGCCGATTTTGCCGCCGCCTCGCCCGCCGGGGCGGTGCCGTAGGTGTCGGGTACGGGCAGGGCCGGCTTTGGCAGCGCCGGCGCCAGGGAACAGCCGCCGAGGGCCAGGAGGAGGGAAAGGCTGAGGGGAGATAAACGCATGGTCAATCCTTGTTCCAGCGCTGGCGCAGGCGTTGCAGGGTGGCGGAGGCGGCCAGCCGCTCGCTGAGGCTGAGGACGAAGACGAAATACACCGGCACCAGGAACACGGCCAGCACGGTGGCGGTGATCATGCCGCCGAAGACGCCGGTGCCGATGGCGTGCTGGGTCTCGGCGCTGGCGCCGCTGGCCAGCATCAGGGGCACCACGCCCAGGGCGAAGGCCAGGGAGGTCATGAGGATGGGCCGCAGGCGCAGGCGGGCGGCCGCGGCGGCGGCCTCGATCAGGCCCATGCCCTGCTCGTGCAGCTGCTTGGCGAATTCGATGATGAGGATGGCGTTCTTGGCCGAGAGGCCGATCACCGTGATCATGCCCACCTTGAAGAAGACGTCGTTGGGCATGCCCCGGGCGTACACCGCGAAGACGGCGCCGATCAGGCCCAGGGGCACCACCAGCATCACCGCCAGGGGAATGGTCCAGCTCTCGTATAGGGCCGCCAGCACCAGGAACACCACCAGCATGGAGAGGGCCATCAGCAGCGGCGCCTGGGCCGCCGACTGGCGCTCCTGCAGGGACTGGCCGGTCCACTCCACGGCGAAGCCGGGCGGCAGCTTCGCCGCCAGGCGCTCCATCTCGGCCATGGCCTCGCCGCTGGAGGCGCCCGGGGCGGCGCTGCCGGCAATGCGCACGGCCGGATAGCCCAGGTAGCGCACCAGCTGCAGCGGCGCATCGCTCCACTGGGGCGTCACCACCTCGCTCAGGGCCACCATGCCGCCGGCGTTGTTGCGCACGTGCAGGCGCAGGATGTCCTCCACCTGCATGCGGGAACGGGCCTCGGCCTGGATGATGACCTGCTGCATGCGTCCCGCATTGGGGAAGTCATTGACGTAGAGGGAGCCCATGGCGGTGGACAGGGTGTCGCTGATGTTGGCGAAGGAGACGCCCAGGGCCTCGGCCTTCTGCCGGTCGATGTCGAGGCGGACGCTGCTGCCCGGCGGCAGCCCTTCCGGATAGACGCCGGTCACCAGCTTGCTTTCCGCGGCCATGGCCAGCAGCTGCTGCTGGGCTGCCATGAGGGCGGCGTAGCCCTGGTTGGCCCGGTCCTGCAGGCGCATGGAAAAGCCGGACGAGGTGCCCAGCTCCTCGATGGCCGGCGGCATCAGGTTGATGACCATGCCTTCCCGGGCCACGCCCATGGCTTCCTGGGCGGCCATCACCTCGGCGGGGGCGGTGGCGCCCTGGCGTTCGTGCCATTCCTTGAGGGTGGTGAAGATGATGGCGGCGTTGGGGCCGGAGCCGGAGAAACCCCAGCCGAGCACGGCCTGCACCGCCTCGATGCCGGGACGGCCGACGGCATGGGCCTCGAAGGCCTTGACCACGTCCAGGGTGCGCTCCGTGGTGGCATCGGAGGGCAGCTGGATGGAGGTGATGAAGTAGCCCTGGTCCTCCTCCGGCAGGAAGGCCGACGGCAGCTGCCAGAAGCCCAGGGCCAGCACCCCGGTGATGGCCAGGAATACGGCCATGGCCCGGCCGCTGCGCCGCACCATGGCGACCACCCGGGTTTCGTAGCGGCCGGTCATGCGCTCGAACATGCGGTTGAACCAGCCGAAGAAGCCGCCCTTCTCGTGGTGGGCGCCGTCCACCGGCTTGAGCAGGGTGGCGCAGAGGGCCGGCGTCAGGGTCAGGGCGAGGAAGGCGGAGAAGAGGATGGAAACCGCCATGGAAAGGGTGAACTGGCGGTAGATGACGCCGACGGAGCCGCCGGCCAGGGCCATGGGAATGAACACGGCGATCAGCACCAGGGTGATGCCCACCACGGCACCGGAGATTTCCTTCATGGCCTTGAGGGTCGCCTCCCTGGGCGACAGTCCCTCGCTGGCCATGAGGCGCTCCACGTTCTCCACCACCACGATGGCGTCGTCCACGATGATGCCGATGGCCAGCACCATGCCGAACATGGTCAGCACATTGACCGAGAAGCCGGTGGCCAGCATCACGGTGAAAGTGCCGAGCAGGGCGATGGGGGCGACGATGGCGGGAATGAAGGTGTAGCGCACGTTCTGCAGGAACAGGTACATCACCAGGAACACCAGCAGCATGGCTTCGAGCAGGGTCTGGGCCACCTTCTCGATGGAAATTTGCACGAAGGGCGCCGTGTCGAAGGGCACCGAATAGCTCATGCCCGGCGGCATGGTCTTGGCCAGCTCGGCCAGGCGCGCCTTGACCGCGGCCGAGGTGCGCACCGCATTGGCGCCGGGGGACATCTGCACCCCCAGGGCGGCGGCGAGCTTGCCGTTCTCCCGGTTCGACTCGCCGTAGCTCTGGGCGCCCAGGGCGACCCGGGCGACGTCGCCCAGCACCACCTTGGAACCGTCCGGATTGGCCCGCAGGACGATGGCGGCGAACTGCTCCGGTGTCGTCAGCTGGCCCTGCACCGAGACCGGAAAGGTGACCCGCTGGCCTTCCACCGTGGGGGCGCCACCGACCCGGCCCGGGGCGATCTGGGTGTTCTGCTGCGTCACCGCTTCGCTGAGGTCGCTCATGGACAGCTTGTAGGCGACCAGCTTGGCGGGATCCACCCAGATGCGCATGGCGGCTTCGGAGCCGAACAGCTGCACCCGGCCGACCCCGTCCACCCGCCGCAGTTCCTCCACCATGTTGCGCGCCATGTAGTCGTTGAGGGCCACTTCACTGTGGCGGCCGTCGTCGGACTTGAGGCTGATGAACATGAGGAAGGAGGAGGCCGCCGATTCGAACTTGAGGCCGTTCTGCCGCACCACGGCCGGCAGGCGCGGCTCCACCGTCTTGATGCGGTTCTGCACGTCCACCTGGGCCAGCTCCGGGTTGGTGCCCGGCTTGAAGGTGGCGGTGATCTGGGCGAAACCGGAGGTGTCGGTGGAGGACTCGAAGTAGAGCAGGTTCTTGACGCTGGAAAGCTCCCGCTCGATCAGCCCCACCACCGCGTCGTTCATGGTCTGTGGCGTGGCGCCGGGATACACGGCATAGATGCTGACCATGGGCGGCGCCACCGTGGGATAGCGGGCGATGGGCAGCTGGGGAATGGCGATGAGGCCCAGCAGGATGATGAAGAGGGCGATCACCCAGGCGAAGATGGGGCGCCGGACGAAGAAGGCAGGCAGTCTCATGGCGCCACCGTCTTGCCGTCAGCGGCCAGGGCCCAGGGCTGGGCCGAGACGGGCATGCCCGGCTGCAGCCGGTCCTGGCCTTCGACGATGACCCGCTCGCCTGCGGCGAGGCCGCTGCGCACCAGGTACTGGCGTTCCACCAGCTTGCCCAGTTCCACGTTCTTGACCCCGGCCTGGCCGCCCTGGCCCACCACCCAGACCCGGGCCTGGCCGGTGGAGGAGCGGGACACGGCCTGCTGCGGCACCAGCAGCCCCTGGATGTCGCCGCCCTGGGGCACCCGGGCCCGCACGAACATGCCCGGCAGCAGGTGCCGCTCCGGATTGTTCACCCGGATGCGGATGACCACGTCGCCGGTGCCCGCATCCACATTGATGCCGGAAAAGAGGATGTGGCCGGAGACCGGATAGGGATTGCCCTGGGCGTCGAGGATTTTCACGTTGCCGTCCTTGCCGCCGTCGCTGCTGGCGCTCTGGCCGGCGGACTTGCGGATGGCTTCCAGCATGGAGGCCGGCTGCCGCACATCCACATAGACCTGGTCGATCTGCTGCACCCGGGCCATGGGATTGGCGTCGCTCTGGCCCACCAGGGCGCCCTCGGTCACCAGCTCCTCGCCGATGCGGCCGGCGATGGGGGAACGGATGGTGGCGAAGTCCAGGTCCAGTTGCCGGCGCGCCAGGGCGGCCTTGGCCTGGGCCACGTCGGCCGAGCTCTGGTTGTACTGGGAGAGGGCGTCGTCGAAGAGCTGCTGGCTCACCGCATCCGCATCCACCAGGGGCTTTAAGCGGTCCACCTGCAGCTTGGCCCGCTCCATGGCGGCGACGGCCCGCTTCAGGGCCGAGGCGGCACTGTCCACCTCGGCCTTGAACGGTGCCGGGTTGATCTGGAACAGGGGCTGGCCGGCCTGCACTTCGGCGCCCTGCTCGAACAGCCGGCGCAGCACGATGCCGCCGACCTGGGGCCGGATTTCCGCCGTGCGCAGGGCGCTGACCCGGCCGGGCAACTCGTCTTCGAGATGGACCGGGCGCGTTTCGACGACGATGGTGGATACAATGGGCGGCGGCATTTCCTGGGGTGCCTCCCCGCCGCCGCAGGCGGCCAGGGTGAGGGCGAACAGGGAAACAAGGAACGGCCGCAGTTGCGGTAAGCTTTTTTTCATGGCTTGGGGCTGGGTCCTGCCGAGGGCAGGGACGGCATAGTGATGACCGGGCCAGTGTAGGCGGATGAAATTGACTATCCGTGGCGGAAATGTGGAGAAATGATGGAGAAGCGCCCAGGAAGGAAAGGGACATTGCCGGAAGTACCGGCACCCCGGCTGCGCCCGGAAAATGGGAGGCGGCGGTGAATTCCCCGGCGGCCCTGGTCCTCGTTGCCGAGGACGAACCGGAAATTGCCGACATCCTGCGGGCCTATCTGGCGCGGGAGGGGCTGCGCAGCGCCCACGCCGCCAACGGCCGGGAGGCCCTGGAACTGCACCTCTCCCTGCGGCCCGACCTGCTCCTGCTGGACGTGCGCATGCCCCTCCTGGATGGCTGGCAGGTGCTGGCCGAGGTGCGCCGCCGCGGCAGCACGCCCATCATCATGATCACCGCCCACGACCAGGATGTGGACAAGCTTTCGGCCCTGCGCATGGGCGCCGACGATTACGTGGTCAAGCCCTTCAATCCGGCCGAGGTAGCAGCCCGGGCCCGGGCCGTGCTGCGCCGCACCCTGGGCGGCGGGGAGGGGAATGGGGGAGCCGGCGTCCTGCGCACCGGTCCCTTGGAAATCGACCTGGACGCCTTCCGCGTCAGCGTCCGTGGTGATCAGGGTGAGCAACTCCTGGCCCTGACCCTGACCGAGTTCCGCCTGCTCGCCCATCTGGCCCGCATGCCGCGCCGGGTCTTTTCCCGCAGCGAGCTGCTGCACGCCTGCCTGCCGGAGAGCGACGCCCTGGAACGGACCGTGGACAGCCACCTGAGCAAGCTGCGGCGCAAGCTGGAGGAGGCCGGGGTCGGCGGCCTGCCGGTGAGCGTGCGCGGCGTCGGCTACTGCCTGGAAGGGAATGCCTGATGTTTCCCGGCGGCCTCAGCCGGCAGCTGGTCATCTCCATGTCGGCGGTGGCCCTGGGGGTGACCCTGTTCATCCACGTCAGCTTCTACATTTTCTACGCCGTGGCCATGGAGGTGAATCCGGCCATGGTCTCCTCCACTCCCGATGCCTGGCCCCCCACCGGGCCCGAATGGGGCTGGATGATCGGGGTCACTCTGGTGGGGCTGCTGGGGGCTGTGTATACCGCCTCCCGCCTGGCCCGGCGCATCCTGCAGCCCCTCAATTCGGTGGCCGACAGCGTGCGTCGCCTGGCCCACGGCGACCTGGATGCCCGGGCCGAGGCCGGTGCCAACGCCCTGGGCGAAACCGCCGTTCTGGTGCGGGACTTCAATGCCATGGCCGAGCGCCTGCAGCGCATGAGCAGCGAGTTTTCCACCTGGAACGCGGCCATCGCCCACGAGCTGCGCACGCCGGTGACCATCCTGCGCGGGCGTCTGCAGGGGCTGGCGGAGGGCGTCTTCGAACCGGACCCGGTGCAGTTCCACAGCCTGCTGACCCAGGTGGAAGGCCTGTCGCGGCTGATCGAGGACCTGCGGGTGCTGAGCCTGGCCGACAGCGGCCACCTCAACCTGCACCTGGAGCGCAGCGACCTGGCGGCGGAAATCCTGCGCATCGCCAGCCTGCTGGAGCCGGAACTGGTGGCCGCCGGCTTCCGCCTGCGCCTGCGGCTGGAGGCGGCGCCGGTGTTGTGCGACGTCACCCGCATCCGGCAGATCGTCATGGCTTTGCTCGACAATGTGCGGCGCTATGCCCAGCCCGGTGAGATCACCATTTCCTGCCACCTGGGGGAGGGCGCTTTCGTCTTCCAGATCGAGGACGACGGACCCGGGGTGCCGGAAGAACTGCTGCCCCATCTGTTCGACGCCTTCCAGCGCGGCGACGATTCCCGTAGCCGCGCCAGCGGCGGCAGCGGCCTGGGCCTGGCGGTGGTGCGGGCGGTGGTGGAAGCCCACGGCGGCCGCATCCGCTGCCTGCGGGGCAGCCGGGGCGGCGCCCTGTTCGAGGTGGTGCTGCCCCAGGCTTAGGCCCGGGGCGGGGGCCTCATTCGTGGCGCAGGGCCTCGATGGGGTCCAGGCCGGCGGCGCGGCGTGCCGGGACGTAGCCGAAGATGACGCCGATGGCGGCGGAGAAGCCGAAGGCCAGCAGGTTGATGCCCGGATTGAAGAGGAAGGGCATGCCCATCAGGGCCGAGAGGCCGAGGCAGGCGAGCAGGGCCAGAATGATGCCGACCAGGCCGCCGAAGGCGGAGAGGGCCACGGCCTCGATGAGGAACTGCAGCAGCACCTCGTTCTCCAGGGCGCCGATGGCCAGGCGGATGCCGATCTCCCGGGTGCGTTCGGTGACCGACACCAGCATGATGTTCATGATGCCGATGCCGCCCACCAGCAGGCTCACCGCGGCCACGGCGCCGAGCAGGGTGGTCATGGTGCCGATGGTGCCGGAGAGGGCTTCGGCGATCTGCTTGGTGTCCATCAGGTTGAAGTTGTCGTCGTCGTTCTCCGCCAGCTTGCGCCGTTCCCGCATCAGCTGCCGGATCTGTTCCATGACCCGGGGGGAGCTGGCGCCGTCCTTGAGGGACAGCATCAGGGTGGAGACGTCCTGGGTCTTGCCGGTGAGGCGGCGCTGGGCCGTCACCAGGGGCATCAGCACCACGTCGTCCTGGTCCATGCCCATGGCGCCCTGGCCCTTGCTGGCCAGGATGCCGACGATCTCGCAGGAGAAATTCTTCACCCGCACCGCGTTGCCGAGGGGGCTCTGGCCGGCGAAGAGCTTCTGCTTGACCGTGTTGCCGATGACGCACACCGCCTTGCCGGCGCGCATTTCCTCGTCGCTGAACTGGCGGCCGGCGGCCAGCTTCCAGTTGCCGGCGACGAAGTAGGCGTTGGTGCTGCCGGTGACGCTGGAAGACCAGTTCTCGGCGCCGGCCACCAGGGTCACGGTGCTGCTCACCACTGGCGCCACGGCCTTGAGGGAGGGCACCTGGACGAGCAGGGCCTCCACGTCGGCGGCGCGGAAGTTGGGGGCGCCGGCGCTGTCCCGCCCGGGGCCGAGGCGCTGGCCGGGGCGGAGGATGAGCAGGTTGCTGCCGAGGCTGGAAATCTGCTCGGCCACCATGCGGGTGGCGCCGTTGCCCAGGGTCACCATGGTGATGACGGCGGCGACGCCGATGACGATGCCCAGCACCGTCAGGAAGGAGCGCATCAGGTTGCGGCGGATCTCCCGCAGGGCCAGGAGGATGGCGTTCAGGAACATGGGGCGGGCTCCGCGGTGCGTTCGTCGCTGGCCACCCGGCCGTCCACGAAATGGACGATGCGGCTGGCGTAGGCGGCCATGTCGGGCTCGTGGGTGACCATGGCGATGGTGATGCCCTGTTCCCGGTTCAGCTTCACCAGCAGTTCCATGATTTCGTGGCTGCGCTGGCTGTCCAGGTTGCCGGTGGGCTCGTCGGCGAGGAGCACCAGGGGATTGGTGACGATGGCCCGGGCGATGGCCACCCGCTGCTGCTGGCCGCCGGAAAGCTCGGCCGGGGTGTGGTGCTCCCAGCCGTTGAGGCCGACCCGGGCCAGGGCTTCCCGGGAGGCCCGGTGCCGCGCTTCCGGCGTCTCGCCGCGGTAGAGCAGGGGCAGTTCCACGTTCTCCTGGGCCGAGGTGCGGGCCAGCAGGTTGAAGCCCTGGAAGACGAAGCCCAGGTAGTGGCGGCGCAGCAGGGCCCGCTGGTTGCGGGAGAGGTCCTGCACCGGCACGCCCTGGAACAGGTAGTCGCCGCTGCTGGGGCTGTCCAGGCAGCCGAGGATGTTCATCACCGTGGATTTGCCCGAGCCGCTGGGGCCCATGACGGCGACGAAGTCCCCTTCGGCAATTTCCAGGTCGACGCCGCGCAGGGCCTGGAACTCGGCCTGGCCCTGGCCGTAGGTCTTGGTGATGCGGCGGAACTGGATCAGGGGCGGCGCCGCGTCGTTGCCGGAACTCACGGGCGCATCTCCTGGTATTCGGTGATGACGGCCATGCCCGGCTGCAGGTCGCCGCCCAGGATCTCCGTATAGCGGCCATTGCTGACCCCCGGGGTGACGGCCACGGCCACCGGCTGGCCCTCCTGCAGCACCCACACCTGGGTGGCGGCGGCGCCGTTGTCCTTGCGCTTCTTCTCCGGCTCCCGGGGCGGCCCGGGCATGAGGCGGGAGAGGAAGCTGCGCTGGTCGCCGCCGGCCGCCTGGGGCGGGGTGAAGCGCAGGGCGGCGTTGGGCACCAGCAGGGCTTTGTCCCGGCTGGCGGTGATGATCTCGGCGGTGGCGGTCATGCCCGGGCGCAGGGCCAGGTCGTTGTTGGCCACCTTGAGCACGGTCTTGTAGGTGACCACGTTGTCGGTGGTGGTGGAACCGATGCCGACCCGCTGGATCTGGGCCGGGAACTTGCGTCCGCTCCAGGCGGAGACGGTGAAGCTGGCCTGCTGCCCCACCTGCACGCTGCCCACATCGGCCTCGTCCACCTTCACCTGCAGTTCCATCTGGGTCAGGTCCTCGGCCAGGGAAAAGAGCACCGGGGTGGTCATGGCGGCGACCACGGTCTGGCCCGGTTCCACCTTGCGCGTCAGCACCACCCCGTCCACCGGGGAACGGATGGTGGCCTTGGCGATATTGGTCTCGTCCGACTTCAGGGTGGCCCGGGCCTGGGTCACCGTCGCCCGGGCGCTGGCCTCGTTGGCCTGGGCCCGCAGCAGGGTCGCTTCCGCCGTTTCCAGTTCGGTCTTGGCCGGCACCTTGCCGCCGGACAGCTCCGCCACCTGGCGCATGCGCGAGAGGCTGGCCCGGGCCTCGGCCACGGTGGCCACGGCCTGGGCCACGCTGGCTTCGGCGGCGGCCACGGCGGCCTGGGACTTGACCACCTGGTCCTTGAGCTTGGAGATGTCCAGCTGGGCCAGCAGCTGGCCCTTTTTCACCTGCTCGTTCTCCTGCACCAGCACCGACTCCAGGGTGCCGGAAAGTTCGCTGCCCACGTCCACCGACTTGGTCGGCGCCAGGGTGCCGCTGGCGGAGACGGTGACCACCAGGGGGCCGCTGTCCACGGTTTCCGTGAGGAACTGGCCCTGGCTCTTCTTGCCGCCGGAAAGAAGCAGGGCGAGGGCCAGCACGGCGATGGCGCCCCCCGCCAGGAAGCGCTTGGGATAACGCTGCCAGAGGGGCTGGGCGCCGCTGCCGGCGGCCTTCTTGAGGAGGTCCTGGAGGGCGCCGTTGTGGTTGTCCTGGGGCGAGGTCATGGGGCGGTCTTTTCCTGTGTCGAAAGGGGTGTGGCAGCGGAGGCAGCGATGGCGTCCGCCGGGGCCTCGGGGGTGCTCCAGCCGCCGCCGAGGGCCTTGTAGAGCTGGATCACGGCGCTGAGCACGGCCAGGCGCGCCGTGGCCAGGCTGTCTTCGGCGCTGAGGCGGGTGCGTTCGGTGTCCAGCACCTTCTGGAAGTCCGTCAGGCCGGCCTGGTACATCTGCCGCGCCAGCTGGGCCGCGTTGCGGGCCGCTTCGGCGGCGCGGCGGCGGGTGGCCTCCTGCTCCCGGCCGGCGGCGTAGGCGGCCAGGGCGTTTTCCGTATCTTCCAGGGCCGTCAGGATTTTCTGCTCGTAGGCGATCAGGGCCTGTTCCTGGGCGGCGTCCTGCACCGCGATGCGGCTCTTCAGGCGGCCGCCGTCGAACAGGGTGGCGGCCAGGGTGCCCGCCAGGGAGCGGGCCACGGTGCCGCTGCCGCCCAGGGCGCCGGAGGTGAGGGCCTGCCAGCCGAAACTGCCGCTGAGGGTGAAGCTGGGATAGCGTTCCGCCACCCGGGCATGGACCCGGGCCGTTTCCGCCGCCAGGGTGCGCTCGGCGGCGCGCACGTCGGGGCGGCGGCGCAGGGCGTCGGCGGGAATGCCGACGGCAATCTCCCGGGGCGCCGCCGGCAGGGGGCGGGCGCTGCCGAGCCGCTCCTGCAGGCTGCCCGGGGTCTGGCCCAGGAGCACGGCCAGGCGGTTCTGGGAGGCGGCGACGTTGCTCACCAGGGCGGGAATGGTGGCCCTGGTCTGTTCCAGGCTGGTGCGGGCCTGTTCCACGTCCAGTTCGGTGGCCAGGCCGGCCTGCTGCCGCCACTGGGTGATCTCCAGGGTTTCGGCCTGGCTGCTGGCGTTGTCCCGGGCGATCTGCAGGCGCTCCTGGTAGGTGCGCAGCTCCACGTAGTTGCGCGCCACCTCGCCCACCAGGGTGACCCGGGAGTATTCCAGGGTGGCGGCCTGGGCGGCCACGTCCGCATCGGCGGCACTGACGTCCTGGCGCACCACGCCGAAGATGTCCGGCTCCCAGCTGGCGTCGAAGCCCGCGTCGTAGATGGTGGTGCGCCGGCTGCTGCCGCCGCTGACGGCGGGGCTGGCCTTGCTGCCGGTGGCGCCGGTGGAGGCGCTGAGGCCCGGGTAGTAGTCGGCGGCGGCCAGGTCCCGGCTGGCCCGGGCGCTGCGCAGCTTGGCCTGGGCGCTGCGCAGGTCCGGCGAGGCGGAGAGGCCCTGGGCGATCAGCTGGTCGAGCAGCGGGTCGTTGAAGCGGGTCCACCACTGGGCCAGAACGGCGGCCTCATCGGCCTCGGTGGTGGCCTCAGCGGTTGTCTCGGCCCGTGCCGGGGCCGGGCCCTGCCATTGCTCCGGCACGCTTACCTGCAGGCGGCGCTGCTCCAGGTCCGGTGCCGGGGTGAACAGGGTGCAGCCCCCCAGGCTGCCGGCCAGGGCCAGCAGGAGCAGGGTGCGGCCGGCGGGGCGGCGGAGGAAGGGGGG
>NZ_JBXAST010000006.1:0-99336 GCF_058809645.1 Azospira sp. MPR-E4
GCGAGCCCGGTTTGGCGCCCCGCTACGCGGGGTCCCCTGCGCTACTCGCTTCCGGCGGGGGCTGCGCAACTCGGGCCTAAAGGCCCTCAAACAGTGCTCGCCCTTGTCCCGCCACAAGCTCCGTTGCTCGGCGCCGCACAGGGCGAATTGGCTCTCTTCCAATTGCGCTATGGCCCACCGGTAAGTGAACCTACCTGTGAGAAATCAACGCACAGCCATCAGGCCTATTTACCGCCTAGCTTCGTCAGCCATTCCATAGCTGTTGGCGGCAACCCTTCATCCTTGACGATCCCATCGCCGGTTGGCCGGAACAGAGCAGCCAAGACGGTGGAAATGTTCTCCCCCTTCGGCAAGGCACTATCTCTAATTAGCGCAAGATAAGTTTTTGCCATTGTCACGCGCTCGGCAGCATCATTTTCAAGATGGAGACTGCTGAGAAAAATCCTAACTAGCAGTCGGATAAACCAGAAACAAAGCGTTGCAAGCAAAACAAACGATCCGATCTTCCACGTTGCGGCCGACTGCAACAAGTCCTGGCTCGAAGGTGACACATGAACGTCTGTTGTTGCATCGTGTGCCGACGCATCGGAGGATGTTTGCGGAGATTGCTTCGAATCCTTGGTTGTTTGATTACCCATTGTCTTAGCAGCGGCAACCGTGACCCTGTTTGCTTCGACAGCTTTGCCGATGTCTTGCAATTCGCTGTGCAGCATGAATCCAACACCTAGCATGCTTAACACAACTGCCACAAAAGAAATCACTGTCAAAAGGCGGTGCTTCTTTCTTTTCCCCTCCCAGTATTCAACTGGTGCGGCAAGGGACATATGCTTGTCGTAGATATGTTTAAGTGCATCGAGTTCGCTCTGGGTTTCCTCGATTTTGGTCCGCCATTCTCTATCTCGAGTGTCCTGGGCTGCTATAAATTCAGCTTGCTGACCAGACGATTGCTCAGTTATCTGGGAGTGAAGGCTATCAAACCGACTCGTCTGCGTTCGCTCTGTCTCTTGGTAGCCGGTAAGCACAGTTTGCATATCGCCAGCCAAACGCTTTAACGCAGCACTCTCCGATTTCACGCGGCCCTTGATTCCTCGCTCATAGAGCTCCCACTGCATGAGTGCCCAGACAACGTACCTAATAGGTACCCCATTTAGATCAATGCCCATCCAGTTCGCAACAATGACCCCTGCTTCAACTTCCTGTCCTGCCTCTTTGATCTCAGCAACAAATCGGTGTTGAGCATCATCAGGAAGCAGCCAGGTTTTCCGTTTGATGAAATTTTCGAGAGATGAACGGGCATTTGCCAACTGCCCTTCGACTTCCCCTGGTCTTCCTTGGCTTTGATAGCCCAGTGCCTGTTGAATGCTACCAATGGCTGAGTTGAGTTCGTTGGAAATAGTGTTCCAAACCCTGCCTGTTGCCTGATGCCCTATCTTTGAAATCCAAGCCCACTGATCCCTGAGTTGATTGATCCAGACCAATGCCTCATCTGCACTCATCCAGTCGAAGCGCCCCCCATGCTCTCCGAAATCAACTGACAGATAAGGCTTATTTTCTTCGACTTGGCTCATGTGACTCCCTACGCCTGAAATATGTATGTCATTAGTTTATCAAAGGCCACTTTCCCCTCGCAGAAGTGATGACTCCATTGCATATCAAGCGCCATCTGGTCTTTTCAGACACTGCTCTATTAGCCGCTCAGCAAGTAGGTTTTGGCTTCAACTCGATTAACAGAGTGATGACCATCGAAATTCAGCCAGGGGGTTATTGAGCAAATCGCTTAATAGCAACTGCTGGCCGATAACCATCGCCACGCCACCGGTTTCCCATCCCCTTCCACCCCCGCCGAGCAGCGCAAGGCGGGCGGGGGGCTTTCGGCGAGGACTGTCTGAGGCCCGCAGGGCCGAGTTCCGCAGCCGCCCCGTCCGACTGAGCAGCGCAGGGAAGCCCGCAGGGCCAGGGGTGAGGGTCGCCTTCTTGTTGGTTACTTATTCTTGGCGAGACAAGAATAAGTAACCCGCGCGTCAGGCGCGGAACACAGCCGCAAAATCACCAAACCACGCCCGAAGACTCCCCCTCAAGACAAACCAACAACACCCCATAACAAAAAACCCGCCCCGGAACCTCCGGGACGGGCTTCTTGCTGGCTTGCTACAGGAGAAACAGGAAATAACTCAGGCCGGGGCCGAGCTGCGGATCAGGTGGTCGAAGGCCGAGAGGCTGGCCTTGGCGCCCTCGCCCATGGCGATGATGATCTGCTTGTAGGGCACGGTGGTGCAGTCGCCGGCGGCGAAGACGCCTTCGGCGGAGGTCTCGCCCTTGGCGTTGATGACGATCTCACCCCGGTCGGAGAGTTCGACGGCGCCCTTGAGCCAATCGGTGTTGGGCAGCAGGCCGATCTGCACGAAGATGCCTTCCAGGGCGACGGTCTTTTCCTCGCCGCTGACCCGGTCCTTGTACTTGAGGCCGTTCACCTTCTGGCCGTCGCCGGTCACTTCCGTGGTCTGGGCTTCGGTAATCACCGTGACGTTGGGCAGGCTGAGCAGCTTCTTCTGCAGCACGGCGTCGGCCCGCATTTCCTTGCCGAATTCCAGCAGGGTGACGTGGGCGACGATGCCGGCCAGGTCGATTGCAGCCTCGACGCCGGAGTTGCCGCCGCCGATCACGGCGACGCGCTTGCCCTTGAACAGGGGGCCGTCGCAGTGGGGGCAGTAGGCCACGCCCTTGGTGCGGTACTCGGCTTCGCCGGGCACGTTCATTTCACGCCAGCGGGCGCCGGTGGAGAGGATCACGGTCTTGCTCTTCAACACGGCGCCGTTGGCCAGGGTCACTTCGGCGGGCTGGCCGTTGGCGGCGGGCTTGAGGGCGGCGGCGCGCTGCAGGTTCATGATGTCCACCTCGTATTCGCGCACGTGCTGCTCCAGGGCCATGGCCAGCTTGGGACCTTCGGTTTCCTTGACGGAAATGAAGTTCTCGATGCCCAGGGTGTCCAGCACCTGGCCGCCGAAGCGCTCGGCCACCACGCCGGTGCGGATGCCCTTGCGGGCGGCGTAGATGGCGGCGGCGGCGCCGGCCGGGCCACCGCCCACCACCAGCACGTCGAATACTTCCTTGTCGGAGAGCTTGGCCGCATCCCGGGCAGCGGCGCCCGTATCCACCTTGGCCAGGATTTCGCCCAGCTCCATGCGGCCGGAGCCGAAGGCCTGGCCGTTGAGGTAGATGGCGGGCACGCCCATGATCTGGCGCTCTTCCACTTCCTGCTGGAAGACGCCGCCGTCGATCATCACCGCTTCCACATTGGGGTTGAGCACGGCCATGGTGTTGAGTGCCTGCACCACGTCCGGGCAGTTGTGGCAGGAGAGGGAGATGAAGGTCTCGAAGCTGAACTTGCCGTCCAGGCCCTTGATCTGCTCGACCACCTCGGCCTCCACCTTGGGCGGGTGACCGCCGCTCTGCAGCAAGGCCAGCACCAGGGAGGTGAATTCGTGGCCCATGGGGATGCCGGCGAAGTGGATGCGGGGGTTCTGGCCGGCCCGGGCGATGCCGAAGGAGGGACGGCGGGCGGCCTGGCCGTCTTCGCGCAGGCTCACCTTGTCGGACAGTTCGGCGATGTCGGCCAGCAGGCTGCGCATTTCCTGGGCGGTGGCGGAATCGTCCAGGGAGGCCACCAGTTCGATGGGCTGGACGAGTTTTTCAAGGTAAGCCTTGAGCTGGGTCTTGATGCTGCTGTCGAGCATGGTCTTATCTCCCTAAATCGAAGCGATGCTGTACGGAAACGGATGAAATACGGTGCGGCATGCAATGGAAAGGCGCCCGCATGGGGATGGATGTGCGGGAGCACACCCGGCGGGCGCCTTTGCGCTGCAATCCGCCGCGGCGGGCCCGGCTGGCCGGGCACCGCGCTGCGGAAGGAAGAAGGTCTTAGATCTTGCCGACCAGGTCGATGGAGGGAGCCAGGGTCTTGGCGCCTTCCTTCCACTTGGCGGGGCACACCTGGCCGGGGTTGGCGGCGGTGTATTGGGCGGCCTTCAGCTTGCGCAGGGTTTCGGAAACGTCGCGAGCGATTTCGTTGGAGTGGATTTCCAGGGTCTTGATCACGCCGTCCGGGTTGATGATGAAGGTACCGCGCAGGGCCAGGCCTTCTTCGGGGATATGCACGCCGAAGGCGTTGGTCAGCTGGTGGGTGGGGTCACCGATCAGGGGGAACTTGGCCTTGCCCACGGCGGGGGAGGTTTCGTGCCACACCTTGTGGGAGAAGTGGGTGTCGGTGGTGACGATGTACACCTCGGCACCGGCCTTCTGGAATTCGGCGTAGTTGTCGGCAGCGTCTTCGATTTCGGTGGGGCAGTTGAAGGTGAAGGCGGCGGGCATGAAAATCAGGACGGACCACTTGCCCTTCAGGTCGGTGTCGGAAACGGTGATGAACTTGCCGTTGTGGAAGGCATTGACGTTGAAGGGCTGGATGACGGTGTTGATCAAGGAAGTGCTCATCGTTTTATCTCCTGAGTTGATGAAACAAAGTTGGGGTTGGGTGATGCGATGGGTGAATAGTAAAGACCCCGGCGAAATTACTCTAATTGATTGTCTTCATATTTAAGATAGTCAATGACTATCGGCAAATGAAACAGCTTCCGGCACGGGGCCCCGACCGGCGGCAGACGCCGACATGGGAGCAGATGAAACCTGGGCTTAAGGGAGAAGGGACAGCGAAAGGCCGGCAGATGTTCCGCGGCAGCGGGGAAAGTCATCCACATTTCCTGTGGATAACCCTGTGGGAGAGCTGGGGGCAGCAGCCGCCAGGGCCCGCCGTTACTGGGATTGCCTTACCCTGCCACGAAAAGCGGCAGGGGCGGCGGAGGGCACATTCAGGCCGAGGCGCGCAAGACCCCGGGGAAAAAATATTCCGGGCCGTGGGGAGTGAGAACGAGATGGAAACGGAGGTTGCCGCTGCGGGCCGCCTCCTGGCTGACCAGGGCTTTCTGGGCCTTGGCGTCGCCGGCCAGGGCCTGGTACTGGTCGACGAAGGCCTGCTGATCGTCGGCAGCCTGCACGGTCTCGGCCGTGGCGGCGATGGCGGTAAAGCGCTGGGTCAGTTCGGCATTGGCGGCGAACAGGCGCTCGATCTGCTGACGGTCCGGAGTGTTGTTGACCACCGTCACATGCCCATCGGAAGCGACGGCCAGCATGGGTTCCGGCGAGGTGCGAAGCCCCTCTTCGCGGAATTTCTTGCCGACCTCGGCGGCAAAATCCGCCACCTCGGCGGACAGCCACTGCCGCGCGGCATCGACCTGCTGGCCGTCCACCGCTTCGGTCAGACTGGCCGCAACGGCTGGAAGCACCTGTTTTGGCGCAGCTTCCGGGGCGCTGCCGGCCCGTGCCTGGGCCTGATAGGCTGCCTGGGGAAAGGCGAGCGACGTGGCGCTCACGAACATGAAAAAGCCTCCGCATATGGTTTTGCGAAGGCTTATTGCAAGACGGATGCCAGCCGGGGCGGCGGGCCCCGGGACGCTTAGGGCTGCAGGCGGCGGCGGGCTTCGTAGAGGCAGACGCCGGAGGCGACGGAGACGTTGAGGCTCTCGACGCTGCCGAACATGGGAATGCGCACCAGCTGGTCGCAGGTCTCCCGGGTCAGGCGGCGCATGCCCTCGCCCTCGGCCCCCAGGACCCAGGCGGTGCCCTTGGGCCACTCGGCGGTGTACAGGTCGCCGTCGGCCTGGTCGGCGGTGCCGATGATCCAGATGTCCCGCTCCTTCAGTTCGCGCAGGGTGCGGGCCAGGTTGGTGACGGTGATGTAGGGCACGGTCTCGGCGGCGCCGCTGGCCACCTTCAGCACGGTGTTGGTGAGGCCGACGGAGCGGTCCTTGGGAGCGATCACCGCGTGGGCGCCGACGGCATCGGCCACCCGCAGGCAGGCACCCAGGTTGTGGGGATCGGTGACGCCGTCCAGCACCAGCAGCAGGGGCGGCTCCTCCAGGGTGTCGAGCACGTCGTCCAGGGTCACCTGGCGCTCGTTGGCGTCCACCTTGGCCACCACGCCCTGGTGCCGCTGGCCCGGGGCCAGGCCGTCGAGGCGCTTGGCGTCGGCGGGAATGACGCGGATGCCCTGGGCCTCCGCATGGCGCAGCAGGTCCTTGGCCCGGGCGTCCTTGCGGCTCTGGTCCAGGTACACCTCCTTCACCGCATCCGGATTGTGGCGCAGCTTGGCGATGACGGCATGGAAGCCGTGGATGAGGCGGGTGGGGTGATTCTTTTCGGGAGCGGCCTGGGACATGGGGAGGCAATCGGAAACGGTTCGGGCCGCCATTGTAGACCAAGGCCCGGGCCGGCCCCAGCCCGGCGCCGGCAAGAGAAATGCCTTGCCCGCCCCATAGGCCCCGGCTAGTATTCAAGTCGGCGGAACTGATGCCGTTAAATCAGTCAGTTGAAGGCTTTTATTACAGCGATTTTTTAACTACGGCCCATCATGCTCGATCACGCCCTTCCCAGCCTGGATTCCTGGGTCCTGTTCTTCTCCGAACAGGAACTGCCCGTCTTGCGGCACACCGTGCGGCGCCTGGAAGAGGCGCGGGAACGCATGGACAGCATCAGCGGCCGGGAGATCGCCAGCATCATCCTGCAGGACCCCATGATGACCGTGCGCATGCTGGCCTACATCCAGCCCCTGCGCGGCTCCCGCCTGCGCAACGACGTCACCACCATCGACCAGGCCGTGGTCCTTTTGGGCATCGAACCCTTCTTCAAGAAGTTCGAGAACCTGCCCATGGTGGAAGACACCCTGAAGGAGCAGCCCCAGGCCCTGCTCGGCCTCATCAACGTGGTCCGGCGCGCCCAGCGGGCCGCCCAGTACGCCTACGACTGGGCCCTGTGGCGGCACGACCTGAACATGGAAGAAATCGTGGTGGCCACCCTGCTCCACGAACTGCCCGAACTGCTGCTGTGGTGCTGCGCCCCCAAGCTGGCCCTGCAGATCAAGGCCCTGCAGAAGTCGGACCGTGCCCTGCGCTCCGTCACCGCCCAGGAAACCGTGCTCGGCGCCCACTTCGCCGAAATGCAGCAGGCCCTGTGCCGGGCCTGGAACCTGCCCGAGCTGATGCTTAAGCTCACCGACGAGGAACAGGCCAGCGCCCCCCGGGTGCGCAATGTCCTGCTGGCCGTCAATCTGGCCCGCCATTCGGCCAACGGCTGGGATGACGCGGCCCTGCCCGACGACTACCGGGACATCGCCGAATTCCTGCACGTCCATGTGTATACGGTGATGAAGAAAGCCGGCGCCCCCATCCCGCCGGAAATGGAGGCGGCGGAACTGGGCCTCAGCGACGAGGCCGACGCCGGGACCGCCGACCCAACCGAGCCCCCGGCTCAGCCGCAGTAGCGCAGGTTGGCCAGGTCCAGCAGCAGTTCCGGCGCCTGGTAACCGAGAAAGATCAGCGCCAGCAGGGCGGCCGCCAGGGCCGCCCCCACTCCCCAGAAAAACCAGCGCCAGTGGCGGGCCATCTCAGGCCCCCGCCGGCTTCGGCTCGGCCCGCTGCACGGGCCGCTCGTCGATGGGCCAGCAGAGGATGGCGGCGATCACCGAAAGACCGATGGAGAGCAGCCAGGCCAGGTCGTAGGAGCCGGTCTTGTCGAAGATCATGCCGCCCAGCCAGGCGCCGAGGAAGCTGCCCAGCTGGTGGCCGAGGAAGACGATGCCGGCCAGCATGGACATGAAGCGCAGGCCGAAGACCTGGGCGATGAGCCCGTTGGTGAGGGGCACCGTGGCCAGCCACAGCAGGCCCATGCAGGCGGAGAAGATCCAGATGCTGGCCACCGACAGCGGGACCAGCATGAAGGCGCCGATGACCACCACCCGGGCGCCGTAGATCAGCATCAGCAAGTTCTTCTTGCTGCCCTTGCCGCCGGCCCAGCCGAAGAGGAAGGAGCCGAAGATGTTGAAGAGGCCGATAAGGGCGATGCCGGTCATGCCGACGTTGGCGGAGAAGCCCGAATCCACGGCGAAGGACGGCAGGTGCAGCATGATGAAGGCGGTCTGGAAGCCGCACACGAAGTAGCTCCAGAACAGGTAGTGGAAACTCCTCTGCCCGCCCGCCTCCACCAGGGCGGCCCCGGCGGACTGGCCGGCGCCGCTCGCATGCTTGTGGCCGTCGGCCATGGCATAGGCCAGGGGCGCGATGAGGCCGACGCCGCAGGCCAGGAGGAACAGGGCGGCCTGCCAGCCGAAGCTGCTGATCAGGGCCTGGCCGATGGGCAGCACGGCGAACTGGCCGAAGGAGCCGCCAGCGCTGGCGATGCCCAAGGCCAGGCTGCGCTTTTCCGGCGTCGTGTGGCGGCCGATGACACCCATGATGACGGCGAAGGTGGTGCCCGACAGCCCCAGGCCCACCAGCACTCCGGCGGACAGATCGAGAGCCAGGCCGGTGCTGGAAACGGCCATCAGGGCCAGGCCGACGACATAGAGCAGGGCCGAGGCGACGATCACCCGGCCGGCACCGTAGCGGTCGGCGAAGGCGCCGGCGAAGGGCGAGCCCAGGCCCCACACCAGGTTCTGGATGGCGAAGGCGAAGGAGAAGACTTCCCGGTTCCAGCCCAGGGCGCCGGTCATGGGCTGCAGGAAGAGGCCGCCGGTATGGCGGATGCCCATGGAGAGGGTGAGGATGATGCAGCCGCAGACCAGGATCAGGGTCGGCGTGCGCCAGGTGGACGGGCTCGATGGGGACATGTTGTTTGTTCTCTGCAGCATGGGGTCCGCCATTATAGGCAGGCCGGGGACGGCACAGTTCAAAGCCGGTATTATTCCCACGTCAATCAACAGGGAGCGCTGACAATGAGCGTAGGCGGCATGATTTTCCTCGGCCTGGTGGTGGTGGCCCTGATCTACGGCATCACCCTCTACAACGGACTGGTGGGTCTCAAGCACGGCGTCGCCAAGGCCTGGGCCAATATCGACGTGCTGCTCAAGCAGCGCCACGACGAACTGCCCAAGCTGGTGGAGGTGTGCAAGCAGTACAAGGAATTCGAACAGAGCACCCTGCAACGGGTGATCGAGGCCCGCAGCCAGGTGCAAAACGCCCGTCAGGCCCAGGACGTGGGCGCCCTGGGCGAGGCGGAAGGCGCGCTGCGCCTGGGTCTTGGCCGGCTCTTCGCCGTCGCCGAGGCCTATCCCGAACTCAAGGCCAACGAGCACTTCATGCAGCTGCAGCAGCGCATCACCGCCCTGGAAAACTCCATCGCCGACCGCCGCGAGCTGTACAACGAGGCGGTGAACATCAACAACGTGCGGGTGGACCAGTTCCCCGACGCCATCATCGCCCGCCTGTTCCGCTTCGATCCCCAGCCCCTGCTGGAATTTGCTGCCGCCGAAAAGGCGGACGTGGACATCAAGCAGCTCTTCAGTTGATCCCCCGCCACTTCAAGCTCCACTGGCAGACGGGCCAGTGGATCACCTCGGGCGCCCAGCTGGCTCTGCTGGTGATCGGGGCCCAGACCGAATCGCCCCTGGGCTGGAGCGTCTGCCTCGGGTTGATGGCCCTGCTCAGCCTGTGGGCCTGGAGCGGCGCCCTCAAGCGGCGCCGGGCCATCGCCGACACCCCCACCTCCCGCATCGCTTCCGCCGCCCAGGGCTACGTCGAGCTGCAGGGCAGCGGCCGCCCCATGGCCGGTCTGCCCCTGGTCTCGCCCCTCAGCGGCGGCCGCTGCCTGTGGTATCGCAACACCACGGAGCAGAAGGATTCGGAAAACCAGTGGAAGGTCATCAACCGGGACGAAAGCGAGGCTTCCTTCGTCCTCGACGATGGCAGCGGCCTCTGCGCCGTGGACCCGGCCGGTGCCGAAATCCACACCCGGCACAAGCAGCAGTGGAGCGAGGGCGACTACCGCCATACCGAATGGACCCTGCGGGACGGCGACGACATCTATGTCCTGGGCGGCTTCCACACCCGGGGCGGCGGCGACGCCCTGCTGGACCCGGCGGAGGACCTGAAGCAGGTGCTGGCCGAGTGGAAGCGCAACCCGGAGGAACTGCACCGGCGCTTCGACCTCAACGGCGACGGCGAGCTGGACATGGAGGAATGGCGGCTGGCCCGCCAGGCCGCCCGGCGCGAGGTGGCGCAGCTGCACCGCCAGGCCCGGGCCGTTCCCGACATCCACCTCATGGGCCGCCCCGATGGCGGCCGGCTCTACCTCATTGCCAACCTGGCGCCGGAAAAGCTGGCCCGGCGCTACGGCCTGTGGGCCCTTTTCCACCTGGCCGTCTTTTTCGCCGCCCTGGGCGCCCTGCCCTGGGTCTGGCAACAACTATAAAAAAACCGGGCACCGCCCATCCCCCAAGGAGACAACATGACCGTCCTCAGCACCGCTGCCGCCGTCGCCACCCTGTTGGTGGCCCTGCTCCACGCCTACATCCTGGTGCTGGAAATGTTCTGCTGGAACACCCCGAAGGGCCGCAAGGCCTTCGGCCTGACACCGGAGTTCGCCGCCGCCACCCGGGTCCTGGCCGCCAACCAGGGCCTCTACAACGGCTTCCTCGCCGCCGGCCTGCTATGGGGGCTGCTGCCGGGCGAGGCCGGCTTCTCCATCCGCTGCTTCTTCCTCGGTTGCGTGGTGGTAGCCGGCATCTTCGGCGCCGCCACCGCCAGCCGCCGCATCCTCTTCGTCCAGGCTCTGCCCGGGGCCCTGGCCCTGGGGCTCAATCTGCTGGCGGCACTGTAAGCCGCCCGCACCCGGCCAGGGCCGGCGCACCAGGCCGGGTGGCCATCAGGGATTGAAGCGGGCCGCCAGGAAATCCAGGAAGGCCCGCAGCCGTGCCGAGAGGTTGAGGCGGGGCGGGTAGATGGCGTAGAGGTCCGCCGGCGGCAGGGACCACTCGACCAGCACCGCCCGCAGGCGGCCGCTCTCCAGGTACTTGGCCGCATCCCATTCGGAGCGCACCACCAGGCCCTGGCCTTCCAGGGCCCATTGCTGCACCACGTCGCCGTCGTTGCTCGACAGGCCGCCCCGCACCTTCACCGCCACGCTCTCCTTGCCCTTGGCGAAGCGCCACAGGTGGTAATCCTCGTCGTTCTGGCGGTGAATGATGCAGGCGTGGCGGGCCAGTTCCTCCGGGCTTTGCGGCTCGCCATGGGCCTCCAGGTAGCGGGGCGAGGCGCAGACGAAGCGGCGGTTGGAGAGGATCTTGCGCGCCGCCAGGCGGGCGTCCGGCGGCTCGCCGAAGCGCAGGCCCAGGTCGAAGCCCTGCTCCGCCAGGTTGAGGGGCCGGTCGGTGAGTTGCAGTTGCACTTCCACCGCCGGGTGCTGGCGCACGAACTCGCTCACCAGGGGGGCGATGTGGCTGCGCCCGAAGCCCAGGGTGGCGTTGATGCGCAGCCGCCCCCGGGGCGCCGCCTTGCTGCCGGCCACCTCGTTCTCCAGCTCCCTTATGTCTTCCAGGATGGTCCGGGCCCGGGCCAGGAACACCTCCCCTTCGGCGGTCAGGCTCATGCGCCGGGTGGTGCGCTGCACCAGCCGCACCCCCAGCCGTGATTCCAGCTGGGCCAGGCGCTTGCTCAGGGCCGGGGCGGTTAGGTGGAGTTCCCGGGCAGCGGCGGCCAGGCTGCCCTGGCGGGCCAGGAGGACGAAAAACTCCAGTTCGGAAGCGGTATTCATGGGGCGCCTCTCATTGATAACTTTCGTTCATCAATGTTGTGAATTTGGCTTAACTATAAACCACGCAAGAGGGACTAACCTTCGTCTCGTTCGCCGCCCGACCGGCCCCTGCCAACTGTTCCGAGAAGGAAAACCCCATGCGCATCGTCGATATCCGGGAAGTGACCCGGCCCATCTCCTCCCCCATCCGCAACGCCTACATCGACTTTTCCAAGATGACCCTGTCCCTGGTGGCGGTGGTCACCGACGTCATCCGCGACGGCAAGCCGGTGGTGGGCTACGGCTTCAATTCCAACGGCCGCTACGGCCAGGGCAGCCTGATCCGGGAACGCTTCCGTCCCCGCATTCTCGAAGCCGCCCCCGATTCCCTACTCGACGACTCCGGCAACAACCTGGACCCCCACAAGGTGTGGGCCTGCATGATGAACAACGAGAAGCCCGGCGGCCACGGCGAGCGCTCCGTCGCCGTGGGCACACTGGACATGGCCATCTGGGACGCGGTAGCCAAGATCGAGGGCAAGCCCCTCTACCAGCTGCTGGCCGAGCGCTACGGCAACGGCACCCCGAAGCGGGAGGTGTTCGTCTACGCCGCCGGCGGCTACTACTGGCCGGGCCAGGACCTGCAGGCCCTGAAGAACGAGATGCAGGGCTACCTGGACCGGGGCTACAAGGTGGTGAAAAAGAAAATCGGCGGCGGCACCCTGGCCGACGACCTGAAGCGCATCGAGGCCGTGCTCTCCATCCTGCCTGCCGGCTGCAAGCTGGCGGTGGATGCCAACGGCCGCTTCGATCTGCCCACCGCCATCGACTACGCCAAGGCCCTCTCCCAGTACGACCTGTTCTGGTACGAGGAGGCCGGCGACCCTCTGGATTACGCCCTGCAGGCCGAGCTGGCCAATCACTACGCCGGCCCCATGGCCACCGGCGAGAACCTCTTCTCCATGCAGGACGCCCGCAACCTGATCCGCTACGGCGGCATGCGGGCCGACCGGGACTGGCTGCAGTTCGACTGCGCCCTCTCCTACGGCCTGGTGGAATACCTGCGCACCCTCGACATGCTCAAGGAGCACGGCTGGAGCCCCTCCCGCTGCATTCCCCACGGCGGCCACCAGATGTCCCTGGCCATCGCCGCCGGCCTGGGCCTGGGCGGCAACGAATCCTACCCGGACCTGTTCCAGCCCTTCGGCGGTTTCCCCGATGGCGTGCAGGTGAAGGACAGCATCGTCACCCTGCCGGAACTGCCGGGCATCGGCTTCGAAGGCAAGGCCGACCTCTACGCCGAGATGAAGGCCCTGGGCGAAGCCTGAGCAGGGGCGCCGCTTGCGGCCAGCCGGCCCGGCCCGCCAGCGGCGGCCAGCCCCCGGGGGCCCAGCGACTGGGGTTTGACCTAGGTGTATGCCAGCAGGGATATTTGCTACAAATACACCAGAAAATCCTCCCAGGCCGCCCCATGCCCCCTTTCACCCACGTCCCCTGCACCGGCCCCAGCGACGCCGTGGCAGAGCGCATCGCCCAGATGGCAGAGTTCCTGCCGGAAAGTCTGTGGCTGGTGGACGTGGCCTCGCGCCGGGTGATCTACGCCAACCCGGCCTACGAGAAGGTGTGGGGCGCCAGCCGGGAAAGCCTCTACCAGGACCGCCACGACTGGCTTCACCAGGTCCATCCGGAGGAGCAGCAGCGCCTGCGGGACGCCATCCGGCGCCGCCCCCACGGCGGCCTGGACATCCGCTTCCGCATTCTCACCGAGAGGGAGGAGGTGCGCTGGCTGCACATGAAGAGCTTTGCCATCGGCGACGGCCCCCGGCCCCACACCATCGGCGGCATCGCCTTCGACGTTTCCGACGTCCTGGCGGCCGAGGCCCGGGCCCACCACCTGACCCATTTCGACGGCCTCACCGGCCTGCCCAACCGCAACCAGTTCCGCGAACAGCTGGTGGAAGCCCTGCGCCACGCCGAACGCCGGCAGAGCCAGGCCGCCCTGCTCTGTCTGGGCCTGGACGGTTTCCAGAACGTCAATGAGAACCTAGGCTACCGCATCGGCGACGCCGCCCTGGCCCAACTGGCCCAGCGCCTGCGCCGGGACCTGCGCGGCGGCGACCTGCTGGGCCGCCTGGGAGGCGACCTGTTCGGCCTGCTGCTGACGGACGAGGGCGGCCTCGACATCTCCCAGGCCGCCCGCCGCCTGATCGACCTCACCGCCACCTCCCTCGAGGTGGAGGGCAGCGACGTCTATCTGGGGGCCAGCCTGGGCATCGCCGTCTATCCCTCCGACGGCACTTCCGCCGACCAGCTGCTGTACCGGGCCGAGACTGCCCTGCACGACGCCAAGCAGCACGGCGGCGGCACTTTCCGCTTCTTCGAGGCTGCCGCCAACGAGCGCCTGCGCAGCCGCCAGCAGACGGAACAGGCCCTGCGCCTGGCGGTGCAGGAAAACCAGTTCGTCCTGCATTACCAGCCCAAGGTCAGCTGCAACAACGGCACCATCATCGGCGCCGAAGCCCTGATCCGCTGGCAGCATCCCCAGCACGGCCTCATTTCCCCCGCCGAATTCATCCAGGCCATGGAGGAAAGCGGCCAGGTGGTGGCCGTGGGCCGCTGGGTCATGCACCAGGCCTGCCTCCAGGCCAGTCGCTGGCATGCCCGGGGCCTGGGCCCGTTCTCCGTGGCCGTCAATCTCTCGGCCCGGCAGCTGCGGGAGGGCAATCTGGTGCAGCAGGTGCGCCAGGTCCTGGAGGAAACCGGGCTGGCCGCCCGCTGGCTGGAACTGGAACTGACCGAATCCATGCTGATGGAGGACGTGGAGGAGACCATCGCCACCCTCGGCGAACTGCGGGCCCTGGGCGTACGCCTGTCGGTGGACGACTTCGGCACCGGCTATTCCAGCCTCTCCTATCTGAAGCGCTTCCCCCTGGATGCAGTGAAGGTGGACCGCTCCTTCGTCCAGGACATCGTCGCCGACCCCAACGACGTCTCCATCACCCGGGCCGTCATCACCATGGCCCATGCCCTGCAGATGAAGGTCATCGCCGAGGGGGTGGAAACGGAAGCCCAGCTCGCCCTGCTCATCGCCAACCGCTGCGACGAAATCCAGGGGTATTATTTCAGCCGGCCGGTTCCGGCGGAGGAGATGGAAATCATGCTGGAAAACGGCAAGACCATCCCCGAGGATCTGATCCATCCCCGGGAAAGAAAGCGCACCCTGCTCCTGGTGGACGACGAGGAAAACATCCTCTCCGCCATGAAGCGCCTGCTGCGCAAGGAAGGCTACGACATCCGGATCGCCAGCGGCGGCGAGGAAGGCCTCAAGCTCCTGGCCGAACACCCGGTGGACGTCATCATTTCCGACCAGCGCATGCCCGGCATGACCGGGGTGGAATTCCTGCGCCGGGCCAAGGTGCTGCATCCGGAAAGCATCCGCATCGTCCTCTCCGGCTATACCGAGCTGCAATCCGTCACCAGCGCCATCAACGAGGGCGCCATCTACAAGTTCCTGACCAAGCCCTGGGACGACGAGCAGCTCAAGGAGCACATCGCCGAGGCCTTCCACCAGAAGGAACTGGCGGACGAGAACCGGCGCCTCTCCAGCGCCGTGCAGCTGGCCAACCGGGAACTGGAAAGCGCCAACGGCCGCCTGCAGCAACTGCTGGAAGAGCGGGAGCAGCGCATCAACCGCAACGAGACGGCCCTGGACGTGCTGCACGAAGTGCTGGAAATCCTGCCCTGGCCCCTGCTCGGGGTGGACGACGAAGGCATCATCGTCACCATGAACGGCCAGGCCGAAAACCTCCTCGGCTCCCAGGGCGGGCTGCTGGGCGAGCCCCTGGACTCCGTACTGCCCCCGGCCACCTGCGACCTGCTGCTGCGCCAGGGGGTCAAGGAAACACCCCTGCAGCTGCGCGAGCGCACCTTCCTGGCCCGCAGCCATTCCCTCGGCCTTGCCTCCGCCGGCCGGGGCCTGGCCATCACCCTGATGCCGACGAGTCCGTCATGAACCAGGAACCGCGCTGGCTGCCCCTGGCCGAGGTGATCCCCGGCACCCCCCTGGCCGCCGACCTGGCGGACGGGGAAGGCCAGTTGCTGCTCACCGCCGGCTCCCGGCTCGATGCCCACCGCCTGCAGCAGCTGGCCCGCCAGGGCATCGCCACGGTGCCGGTGCCGCCGCCCCCGCCGCCGCCCACCCCGGAGGAAATGGCCCGCCGCGAAGGGGAGGCCCGCCTGCGCATGGAGCGGCGCTTTGCCCACGCCGGACACGGTCAGGCCAGCCGGGCCCTGTTCCAGGTCCTGCTGCAGCGGCAACTGGAGATGCCCTGAGATGTCGCCCCAGGCCTGCCCTCCGCCGCCGGACCGGGACACCGTCGCCGCCCGCATCGCCGCCCTGCCCAGCCTGCCCAGCGTGGCGGCGGAGCTGCTCAGCGGCGACGCCATCGAGGAGCTGGACGTGGCGCCCCTGGCCCGGCGCATCGCCGCCGACCAGGTCCTGGCGGCCCGGGCCCTGCGGGTGGCCAACTCGCCCTTCTACGGCATGCCGGGCATGGTCGGCTCGATCCAGGAGGCCATCGTCGTGCTCGGCTTTCGCGCCGTGCGTTCCCTGGTCATTTCCGCCGCCGCCGTGCAGGCCCTCGCCAGCCTCAAGCCGGGCCGCAATTTCTCGCCCCGCACCTTCTGGCGCCATAGCGTCGGCACCGCCGTGGCGGCCCGGCACCTGGCCATGCTCAGCGGCCGCAACGCCGAGGCCGCCTTCACCGCCGGCCTGCTGCACGACATCGGCCAGCTGGTGCTGTGCGTCGCCTTCCCCCGCCACTACGCCGCCGTCCTGACCCGCAGCCAGGGCCATGAACTGCCCCTGGTGGCCGCCGAACTGGAATACCTGGGCCTCACCCATGCCGAGGCCGGCGCCATGCTGGCCACCCGCTGGGGCCTGCCCCAGAGCATGAGGGAAGCCATCGCCCTGCATCATCAGCCCGACGAGGCCCGGGCCGACTCCCTGGTGGACCTGACCCACGTCGCCAACGTCCTGGCCCACGGCCTGGAATTCTCCACCCCCCTGGAAGAACCGGTGCCGCCCCTTTCCGACACGGCCTGGAACCGGCTCAACATCGACTGGGCCCGGCTGGCGCCGACCCTGGACCAGATCGCCAACGAGTTCGAGGATACCCTGCATGCCCTCCTTGCCTGATCCCGGTCCGATCCCCCCCGGCCTGCCCGAGCTGCTGCACGGGGAAGTGCTGCTGCGCCACCTGCAGGTGAGCGTGGCCGACGACCAGGGCGCCATCCTCTACGTGAACGAGCGCATGTGCGAAGCCTGCGGCTACCGGCCGGATGAGCTGCTGCAGCACAACTACAGCGTGCTGGCCACCGGCCGCCATCCGCCCGAGTTCTTCGCCGAGCTGTGGCAGACGGTGCGGGCCGGCTTCGAATGGCGCGGCGAAATGTCCAACCGGCGCAAGGACGGCTCCGAATACTGGATCGAGCTGACCGTGGTGCCCCTGCCGGCAGAGGGCAACCTGCCCCGCCGCTACGTCGGCCTGGGTTCGGACATCACCCGCATCGTCGAGGCCGAGCAGCAGCTGCGCAGCAGCGAGGCCCGCTTCCGCGGCCTCACCGAAACCATCAGCGCCGCCGTGATCCTCTACAAGGGCGGCCCCATGCTCTACGTGAACCGGGCCATGGAGCGCCTCACCGGCTACAGCCGGGCCGAGCTGCTGCAGATGAGTTTCTTCGACCTGGCCCATCCCTCGGTGCGCGACCTCCTGCAGGAGCGGGCCGCCGCCCGGCTGCGCGGCGAGGCCATGCCGGCCACCTACGAGGCCCCTTTCGTCACCAAGGCGGGCAAGACCATCTGGATGGAGATCACCGCCGCCCGCATCGAATACGAGGGCGGCTACGCCGGTCTCGGCACAGCCATCGACATCACCGAACGCAAGCGGGCCGAGGCGGCCCAGCGCAGCACCCAGCAGATGCTGCAGCAGATCATCGACGGCGACCCGGTGCCCACCTTCGTCATCGACGCGGAGCACCGGGTAACCCACTGGAATGCAGCCTGCGCCCTGGTCACCGGCATGCCCGGGGAGAAGATCATCGGCAGCACCCGGGCCTGGTCCGGTTTCTATGCCGAAGAGCGGCCGGTGCTGGCCGAGCTGGTGGTGGACGGCACCGCCGACAGCCGCATCACCGGGCTCTACGGCGACACCTTCCGCCGCTCCCCCATCATTCCCGGGGCCTACGAGGTGGAATCCTTCTTCCCCAATTTCGGCGACCGGGGCCGCTGGCTGTTCTTCACCGCCGCCCCCCTCAAGGATGCCCAGGGCCGCATCATCGGCGCCATCGAGACCCTGGTGGACGTGACCGAGCGCAAGGAGGCCGAGGAGGCCCTGCGCAATGCCCACACCAAGCTGGAGATCCTGGTGGAGCGGCGCACCGCCCAGCTCTCCCTGGCCAAGCAGGCCCTGGAGGAGGACGTGCGGCGGCGGGAAGCTTCGGAGAACGAGCTGCGCCAGCGCAACGCCGAACTGCTGGAGGTGAACAAGCGCCTGCAGGAAGCCCAGGAGCAGCTGGTGCAGTCGGAGAAGATGGCCTCCATCGGCCAGCTGGCCGCCGGCGTCGCCCACGAGATCAACAATCCCATCGGCTACGTGCAATCCAACCTGTCCACCCTGGGCCGGTACCTGGAGGACATGCAGACGGTGCTCGACTCCCTGGCGACGGCGGTGGCCCAGCTGCCGTCCGAGCACCCGGCGGCCCAGGCCGTGGCCCGGGTCAAGCAGGACCTGGACTTCGACTTCCTGCTGGAGGATCTGCCCAGCCTGGTGACCCAGTCCCGGGACGGCATCGACCGGGTGCGCAAGATCGTCGCCGACCTGAAGGACTTCTCCCGTCTCGACGCCTCCCAGGACTGGCAGTGGGCCGACCTGCACCAGGGCCTGGATTCCACCCTCAACATCGTCAACAACGAGATCAAGTACCGGGCCGAGGTGGTCCGGGAATACGGCCAACTGCCGGAGGTGGAATGCCTGCCCTCCCAGCTCAACCAGGTCTTCCTCAACCTGCTGGTGAACTCGGCCCACGCCATGCCCGAGGGCCAGATGGGCCGCATCACCCTGCGCAGCGGTCACGACGAGCCGGCGCACCAGGTATGGCTGGAAGTGGAGGACAACGGCAGCGGCATCTCCCCCGAAAACATGCACCGCCTGTTCGACCCCTTCTTCACCACCAAGCCCGTGGGCAAAGGCACCGGGCTTGGCTTATCCTTGTCCTACGGCATCGTGCAGAAGCACCACGGCCAGATCACCGTCAGCAGCGAGCTGGGTAAGGGCACCACCTTCCGCATCGTCCTGCCGGTCAGCCAGCCAAAAGAGGGAGCAACCCCATGAGCGACGGCAACCTGCCCGTCCCCCCCGCCACCATCCTGTGCGTGGACGACGAGGCCAACATCCTCGCCGCCCTGCGCCGCCTGTTCCGCCCTGCCGGCTACAAGGTCCTGCTCGGCAACAGCGGCGCCGAGGGCCTGCAACTGCTGGAAGAGGAAAACGGCGAGGTGGACGTGGTCATCTCCGACATGCGCATGCCGGAGATGGACGGCGCCCGCTTCCTCGCCCAGGTCAGGGCCCGCTGGCCCAAGGCGGCGCGCATCCTGCTCACCGGCTACGCCGACATCGAATCCACCGTGGCCGCCATCAACCAGGGCGAGATCTACCGCTACATCGCCAAGCCCTGGAACGACAGCGAAGTCATGCTGACGGTGAAGGACGTGCTGGAGCGCAAGGCCCTGGAGCGGGAAAAGGCCCGCCTGGAAGAACTGACCCGGCGGCAGAACGAGGAGCTGAAAAGCCTCAACGCCAGCCTGGAGGAGAAGGTCCAGGCCCGCACCCAGGAACTGGCCCTGGCCAACGAGAAGCTGAAGACCAGCTTCATGACCTCGATCCGGGTCTTCGCCAACCTCATCGAACTGCGGGAAGGCCGCATGGCCGGCCACTCCCGCCGGGTGGCGGACCTCTCGCGCAAGACCGCCAAGCAGATGAACCTGTCGCCCCGGGACAGCCAGGACGTGTTCCTCGCCGGCCTGCTGCACGACATCGGCAAGATCGGCCTGCCCGACCACCTGCTGGCCAAGAACGAACTGCAGATGACCCCGGAGGAGCGGGGCCTGTGGCGCAAGCATCCGCTCAAGGGCGAACAGGCCCTGATGGCCCTGGAGGACCTGCGGGGCGCCGCCCGCCTGATCCGCAGCCACCACGAACGGGTGGACGGCCAGGGCTACCCCGCCGGCGAAATGGAAGGGGCCATTCCCCTGGGGGCCCGCATCCTGGCCGTGGCCAACGACTACGACGGCCTCATCCAGGGCACCCTCAACGGCAAGAAGCTGAACGAGCAGGCCGCCCTGGAGTTCATCGACAAGAGCCGGGGCCGGCGTTACGACCCGGCGGTGGTGGATGCCTTCCTGGTGGTCTGCGGCGGCATCAAGGAGCCGCCGCCGGTGGGCCTGCCCCTGCTGCCCGCCGAACTGGAGCCGGGCATGGTCCTGGCCCGGGATTTCCTCAGCCGCGACGGCATCCTGCTGCTGGCCGCCGACTATGTCCTGGATGAAAACCTGATCCGGCAGATTCGCGAATACGAGAAGAGCGAATTCGGCGGCCGCATCACCCTCCACATCCATCCACCGAAGATCGTCGATCATGAATAACCGCCCACCCCGCATCCTGCTCGTGGACGACGAGCCCGCCGTCCTGTCGGCCCTGGCCCGTCTGCTGCACCGCCAACTGCCGGCCGGCCCCGAAGTGGAAACCTTCACCTCCCCCCGGGCCGCCCTGGCGCGGGCCTGGGAAGTGCCCTTCGCCCTGGTGGTGAGCGACTACCGCATGGCCGAGATGGACGGCATCGCCTTCCTCAAGGAATTCGCCGAAATCCAGCCCCATGCCCTGCGCCTCATGCTCTCCGGCGCCGCCGACTTCGACGTGCTGGTGAGCGCGGTGAATGCCG
The DNA here is from genome assembly GCF_058809645.1 of Azospira sp. MPR-E4. Taxonomy (NCBI): domain Bacteria; kingdom Pseudomonadati; phylum Pseudomonadota; class Betaproteobacteria; order Rhodocyclales; family Rhodocyclaceae; genus Azospira; species Azospira sp. MPR-E4. Next base: position 20,611 of record NZ_JBXAST010000006.1, read on the forward strand.
TGGGCCTGCACCGCTACCTGATCAAGCCCTGGGACGACGAGGAGGTATGCAGCGTGCTGCAGGGCGCCTATGCGGAATTCGGCCGCCAGGAGGCGGACCGCCAGCTGGCCCTGGAACGGCAGCGGCAGCTGGGCCAGCTGAGCCCGGAGGAAATCGAACGGCGCCGCCTGGAGGCGGAGGAACCGGGCATCACCCGGGTCAACTGGGGCCCCGACGGGGCCATCCATCTCGACGATTGAAGGGGCCGCCGCCATGCACCCCCTGCTCGAACGCCAGATTCGCCGCCACCTGGGCGAACACCCGGAAACGGTCCTGCCGCCCCCGGGCGATGCGGCCTGGGAGCACCTGTTCAACGCCATCGGCGAATCCTACGAGCAGCTGGACCGGGACCTGCTGCTGCGGGAACAGGCCCTCAACCTCACTTCGGAAGAACTCAACCGGCGCAACGACGACCTGCGCCGGGAACTGGCCGAGCGCACCGAGACGGAAGAGGCACTGCAGCGGGAAAAAGGCGAGCAGGCGGCCCTCATCACCCGGCTCGAGGATGCCAAGCGGCAGCTCCTGTATTCGGAAAAGATGGCCTCCATCGGCCAGCTGGCGGCAGGGGTGGCCCACGAGATCAACAACCCGGTGGGCTTCGTGCAGTCCAACATCAACACCCTGGCCGGCTACGTGGAGGACCTCTTCGCCCTCACCGACCTGCTGGAGGAACTGGCCGCCGACCTGCCCGACGATTCGCCCCTGGGGCGCAAGATCCGGGAAAGCTGCGAGCGCTACGACCTGGAATTCCTGCGGGAGGACGTGCCCAAGCTGCTCAGCGAATCCCGGGACGGGGTCAGCCGGGTGCGCAAGATCGTGCAGGACCTGCGGGACTTCTCCCACCCGGACGAAGGCAAGTTCGCCTGGATCGACCTCAACCCGGGCATCGTCTCCACCCTCAACATCGTCAACAACGAGCTGAAGTACAAGGCCGAGGTCATCACCGAGCTGGGGGAACTGCCCTTGATCGAGGCCAACCAGAACCAGCTCAACCAGGTCTTCCTCAACCTGCTGGTGAATGCGGCCCACGCCATCAAGGACAAGGGCGTCATCAACGTGGCCACGCGCCACCTGCCGGAAAGCGGGGAGGTCTGCATCAGCATCGCCGACACCGGCGCCGGCATCCCGCCGGAAAACCTGAAGCGTATCTTCGACCCCTTCTTCACCACCAAGCCGGTGGGCAAGGGCACGGGTCTGGGCCTTTCCCTCTCCTACGGCATCGTGCAGAAGCACCACGGCCGCATCGAGGTGGACAGCCAGGAGCGGGCGGGCACCCTGTTCCAGGTCTTCCTGCCCATCCACCAGCCGGCAGCCAGCGCCGCCGGGGAGGAGGCCGCTCCGGCGGCAGAGGCCACCGCCGCCGGGCAGCAGGCCTGATCAGCCCTTGCTCTTGGCTTCCAGCTCTTCCCAGCGTTCCAGCAGGAGCAGCAGTTCCTCGTCGATCTCCCCCAGTCTGGCGGAGCAGCGCTGGGCTTCCTGGGGGTCCCGCTGGTACAGGCCCGGGTCTTCCAGGCGCTGGCTGAGGCCGGCCTGCTCCGCCTCCAGGGCGGCAATGCGGTCGGGCAGGGCTTCCAGCTCCTTGTTTTCCTTGTAGCTGAGCTTCACCGGCTTGGCTTTGGCGGCCTTGTCCTCCTTCGGCGCCGCCGCCTTCTCTTCCCTGGCCTGGGCCTTGGCCGCCTGGCTTTCCTCCGCCTGGCGCCTCTGCTGGTAGGCAAACCAGTCGCTGTAGCCGCCGGCGTATTCGTGCCACACCCCGTCGCCTTCGGCGGCGATGGTCTGGGTCACCACGTTGTCGAGGAAGGCCCGGTCGTGGCTGACCAGGAACAGGGTGCCCGGGTAGTCCTGCAGCAGCTGCTCCAGCAGCTCCAGGGTTTCGATGTCCAGGTCGTTGGTGGGCTCGTCCAGCACCAGCACGTTGGCGGGACGGGCGAAGAGGCGGGCCAGCAGCAGGCGGTTGCGCTCGCCGCCGGAGAGGGACTTCACCGGCGAACGGGCCCGCTGGGGCGCGAAAAGGAAATCGCCCAGATAGCTGATGACGTGCTTTTTCTCGTTGCCGATTTCCACGTAGTCGGAGCCCGGGGAGATGACGTCGGCCAGGGCCGCCTCCTCATCCAGCTGGCTGCGGAACTGGTCGAAATAGGCCACCTCCACCTTGGTGCCCTGGCGCACGCTGCCCTCGTCGGGCTGCAGCTCGCCCAGGATGAGGCGCAGCAGGGTGGTCTTGCCGGCGCCGTTGGGGCCGATGAGGCCGATCTTGTCGCCGCGCATGAGGCGGGTGGAGAAGTCCCGGACGATGGTGCGCTCGCCGTAGCGCTTGGTCACATGGGTGAGTTCGGCCACCAGCTTGCCGCTCTTCTCCCCCGAGTCCAGGGCCAGTTCCACCTTGCCCTGGCGCTCGCGCCGGGCCGCCCGCTCGCGCCGCAACTGCTCCAGGCGCAGCACCCGGCCTTCGTTGCGGGTGCGCCGGGCCTCCACGCCCTTGCGGATCCACACTTCTTCCTGGGCCAGGAACTTGTCGAACTTGGCGTTCACCACCGCCTCGTCGGCCAGCATGCGTTCCTTGCGCTCCTGGTAGGCGGCGAAATTGCCGGGGAAGCTCACCAGCTGGCCCCGGTCCAGTTCCACGATGCGGGTGGCCAGGCGGTTGAGGAAGGCCCGGTCGTGGGTGATGAAGAGCAGGGTGACGTTGGCTTCGAGAAGCAGGTTTTCCAGCCAGGCGATGGCGCCCACGTCCAGGTGGTTGGTGGGTTCGTCCAGCAGCAGCACTTCCGGCGCCACGGCCAGGGCCTGGGCCAGGGCCAGGCGCTTCTTCTGGCCGCCGGAAAGGCCGCCCACCCGGGCCTCCGGGTCCAGGGAAAAACGCTGGATGGCGGCCTCGGCCTGGGCATTGACGGCCCAGGCGCCGCGGGCCTCCAGGTCGGTCTGCAACTGGTGCAGGCGGGCCAGCAGGACCTCATGGTCGGCCCCCTCTTCCGCCAGGCGGTGGGACACCTCATGGTATTCGGCCAGCAGGGCCGAGGTGTCGCCCATGCCGCCGACCACGGCCTGGAACACGCTCTGTTCCGGATCGAAGGGCGGCTCCTGGGGCACGTAGCCGATGCGGGCGCCGGGCTGGCGCCACACCTCGCCGTCGTCCAGGCCGCCCTGGCCGGCCAGGGCCTTGAGCAGGGAGGACTTGCCGCAGCCGTTGCGGCCGATCAGGGCCACCCGCTCCCCAGGATCCAGCTGGAAGTCGGCGTGGTCGAGCAGGGGCACGTGGCCAAAGGCAAGGCAGGCGGATTTGAGTTGCAGGTAGGGCACGGGAGGCAGCCGGTGGAAGCAAAGGCCGCTATTGTAGCCTCCCCCGCCGCGGGCCAGCCCCCGGGCTTGCCCGGCGGGGCGCCGCCGCCTTAAGCTTGGCCCCATGAAACCTGCCAGCCACCCCACCGCCCTGCGCCTGCAGGCCCTGCTCCAGGCCGCCGGCCACAACGCCGCCGTGGTCGAGTTCGACCAGCCCACCCGCACCAGCGCCGAAGCCGCCCAGGCCATCGGCTGCAGCGTGGCGGAAATCGCCAAGTCCGTGGTCTTCCGCCGCCGCAGCGACGGCCGCGCCGTGGTGGTGGTGACCTGCGGCGACCAGCGGGTCAGCGAGAAGAAGGTCAAGGCCCTGGTGGGCGGCCCCATCGAGCGGGCCGAGGCGGAATTCGTGCGCCAGGCCACCGGCTACGCCATCGGCGGCGTCTCGCCCCTGGGCCAGCCCGGAGAGGTGATCCTGCTGCTGGATGGTCTCTTGCAGCGCTTTGCCACCGTCTGGGCCGCCGCCGGCACGCCCTTCTCCGTCTTCCCCCTGGCCCCGGCCGACCTGCAGCGTCTCACCGGCGCGCCCTGGGCCGACGTGCACCAGGAAGCGCCGGCCGCCTGAGCCGCCAAAAAAAAGCCCGGCAGGTTTCCCCGCCGGGCCGCCATGGACGGGCTGAGCCGCCTTAGACCTTGAAGCGCTGCAGGGCCGTCTGCAGCTCCTGGGCCAGGGTCTGCAGGTTGCGGGCGTACTCGGTGTTCTGGGTGGAGGTGGCGCTGCCCTCTTCCGCCATCTGGGCGATCTGCTCCACCAGACGGGCGATTTCCTGGCTGACCACGCTCTGCTCCCGGGTGCTGTCGGCGATGTCGCGCACCGTGCTGACCGACTTCTCGGTATTGGCATCGATGACCTGCAGGGCCTCGCCGGCCTCCCGGGCCATTTCGACACCGGCTTCCACCTGACGGCTGACCACCTGCATGCCGGCCACGGCGCTCTGGGTCTCGCCGGTGATGGCGGCGATGGTGTCGGCAATTTCCTGGGTGGAGGAACTGGTGCGCTCGGCCAGCTTGCGCACTTCGTCGGCCACCACGGCAAAGCCCCGGCCCTGTTCCCCGGCCCGGGCCGCCTCGATGGCGGCGTTCAAGGCCAGCAGGTTGGTCTGGTCGGCGATTTCCTTGATCACGCCGACGATGCCGGAAATCTGCTGGGAACGCTCGCCCAGGCTGTGGATGACCTCGGCGGAGCGGCCGATTTCGCCGGCGATGCGTTCCATTTCCTCCACCGTCTTCTGCACGATGCTGCGGCCCCGATGGGTGGATTCGGCGGCTTCCTCGCCCACCTGGGCGGCGTCGCCGGCGCTGGCGGCCACGTGGGAAATGCTGACGGACATCTGCTCCACCGAGGCGGCCATGCCGGAGGCGGACTGGGACTGCTGCTCCGCCGCTTCCATGGCCTGGTGGGAGGCATTTTCCACTTCGGAGGCGGCCGCATTGACGCGACCGGCGGCGGCGGAAATCTCGCCCACCAGGCTGCGCACATTGGCCGCGGTCACGTTGAGGGAGTGCCCCAGGCGCTGCACCTCGTTGCCGCTGTTGCCATCCGCATCGCGCACGCTGATGGTCAGGTCCCCGGCGCCGAGGCGGTCCATCTGCACCATGAACTCGGACAGGGGCTTCAGACGCACATTGACCAGGAAGAAGATCACGGCACAGGAAAGCAGGGCCGCGACGATGCTGGAAATGACCAGGAAATTGCGCAGCTTCATGCTCTCGGCGAGGAACTCGTCCTCCCAGGAGGCGCCCACCAGACGCCAGCCCCAGCGGGAGGAGGTGCCGGCCACGCCCAGCTTCTTGCGCATCTTGCCGTTGGCGTCCTTCATCTCGTAGGTGAGCAGACCGTCGGGGCCGGCCACGGCCTTGGCGATGCTGTCCCGGGTCTCCCCGTCCATGCCTTCCAGGGTCTTGCCGGCCAGGGTGGGGTGGGCCACGAATTCCACCAGGGTCTTGTCGTCCTTGGTCTGGCGGGCGATGTAGACGTAACCGGTATCGGCCACCTTGACCTTGCCGAAGAGGGCCCGGACATCCCGCAGTTCGCTGTCCAGCTTGATGCGCACGGAAATACCGCCGTAGACCTTGCCCTCCGCCGTCTTCAGGGCCTTCACCGTGCTGAAGTAGTAGGTGCCGTTTCGGATGGCCAGGCCACCGTAGTCCTTGCCCTGCAGGATGGCGTCGGCCACCGGGTCGCCGGCCTTGATTTCGGTGCCGTCCTGATAGACACCGTCCTTCTTCAGCAGGGTGGCGGCCCGGTACAGCTTGCCTTCATGCACGGCCAGCACTGCCGCATCCTCGCCGGTCAGTTCCTGGAAGGCCAGCAGTATCTTGCGGTTGGCGTTGAGCACTTCGCCGCCGGCCCGGATCACCGGCAGATCCACATTGCCGGTGCGGACCATGCCCGAGCCCAGGTTGAAATCGCCGGGCAGCTGGCGACGGAAGAAATTCATTTGCCGCTCGCCCCGGGCCAGAACGCTGTCGAAGACGCTGTCCAGGGTGTCCTGCAGGATACTCATCTGTTCCTTCAGGTCGGATTCGGCCAGGGCCACCGCCGAACGGGAAGCCATGGAAGTGGCCATGACGGTCATGGCAGTGAAGATGATGACAAGCAGGGAGGCCGCGACGATGATGATCCGTCGGGCGATGGGCAGTTTGCGGTATAGGTCGAGCATATTGAACCCCTTGTTTATTATTGGTTGGCTACCCGCCAGGCGGGATGGCTGTGTGCCGGGGCCAGCTCACCGCCGCGGCATGTTTCAATATTATTAATCCCTGCTTTACTAAAGTAATACAACTATTTCACGCTATGACCTATGGCGAACCCCGGACCTGGCCCCCGGGAAAACCCTGGCCTGGGGCGCGGCTGGCGGCAGCCGGAGGCTGCGCGTACAATACGCGCCCGCGGCTGTCTCCGTAGTTAAATGGATATAACTTTCCCCTCCTAAGGGAAGATTAGTGGTTCGATTCCACTCGGGGACGCCAGTCCCGCCGCCCTACTCCGTAGCACTCCCCACCCGGCCCGTCCCGCCTCGTTCTGCGGCAATCCTGGGCCCGACTCCCTGCTAGCGCTCGTCCCCAGGCCATCCCGGCCTGAAACCCAGTATTGGCGCGCCCGCCGGCCTTGCACCGGCGGGAATGTCCGTCCTGCCTGCCCCGGCGGGCAGGCCTTCAGCCGGCCCAGGCCCGGGCCGCGATCTCCAGGGAGCGCAGGCGCAGCGCCGGCTCGAACACGTCGCACACCAGCATCAGCTCGTCGGCCCCGGTGCGGGCCTGCAGGGCGGCCAGGCCCCGGGCCACGGTTTCCGGCCCGCCCACCACGGCGACGCCGAGGAAGCCGTTGATGGCGTCCCGCTCGTGGGCATGGAGGCTCTCCATGAAACCCTCCCGGGGCGGCGGCAGGCCGGCCCGGTCGCCGCGCAGGATGCCCAGCACCCGCTGCCGGCTGCTGCTGGCGAGGAAATCGGCGGCGGCGTCGTTCTCCGCCGCCACCAGGGGCACGCCCACCATGACGTGGGGCCGGCGCAGGGCGGCGGAGGGCTGGAATTCGTGGCGGTAGAGGGCCACCGCCTGGTCCAGCATGGCCGGGGCGAAGTGGGAGGCGAAGGCATAGGGCAGACCCCGGGCCGCCGCCAGGCGGGCGGCGAAGAGGCTGGAGCCGAGCAGCCAGATTGGCACCTGGGTGCCGGCCCCGGGCACCGCCACCACGGCCTGGCCCGGCTGCAGCGGCCCCAGCAGGCGCTGCAGTTCGGCCACCTCCCGGGGGAAGTCGGCCTCCGTCTCCACCCGGTCCCGGCGCAGGGCACGCATGGTGGTCACGTCCGTGCCGGGGGCCCGGCCCAGACCCAGGTCGATGCGGCCCGGATAGAGTTCGGCCAGGGTGCCGAAGGCCTCGGCCACCACCAGGGGCGCGTGGTTGGGCAGCATGATGCCGCCGGCCCCGACCCGGATGCGGGAGGTGGCGCCGGCGATGTGCCCCACCAGCACGGCGGTGGCGGAGCTGGCGATGCCCGGCATGTTGTGGTGCTCGGCCAGCCAGTAGCGGGTGAAGCCGAGGGCTTCCACATGACGGGCGGTGTCCCGGGCGATGCTCAGGGCCTGGGCGATGCTGCCCCCTTCCCGCACCGTCACCAGATCGAGCAGGGAGAGGGAGGCCTTGCCGGTGGTGGTCATGGATTTTTTCCTTCCGCTCCCGCTGCCGGGACCACGATGGGATTGCGTTTGCTGGCCAGCCAGCCGAAGAAGGAGAGCAGGGCCAGGCCGCCGCCGATGAGCAGGATGCCCGCCACCTCGCTCGCCTGGAAGGCCTCGCCGAAGGTCAGGCGGGAGGAAAGGATGGCCACCACCGGGGTGCCCAGCACCGAGAGGCTGGCCTCCCAGGCCGGCACCCGGTCCAGGATGTAGATCCACAGCCACCAGCAGAGGGCCGTGCTGGCCACGGACATGAACATGAGGATGCCGACGTAGGACAGGTTCCAGTCCGTCGGATGTTCGGGAACGACCAGGGCCAGCAGGGTCAGGGGTACGGCGCCGATGATCATCTGCCAGGTGGTGAGCACCAGCAGGTCCACCGGCTGGGCACCGCGCAGGCGCTTGATGAGGATGGTGCCGACGGCCCAGCAGAGGGCGGCCATGAGGCCGAGGAACTTGCTGAAGAGGCTGGAGTGCATGTCCCAGGGCGCGATGATGAGCAGAAGGCCGGCCAGGGTGCTGCCGGCGGCCAGCCACTGCTTGCCCCGCACCCGCTCGCCCAGGATGGGCCAGGCCAGCAGCAGGGTCCAGATGGGCATGGTGAAGATGAGCACGGCGGTTTTGCCCGGCCCCCCTTCCACCAGGGCCCAGGTCTGGAAGACCATGAAGCCGGCCACCTGGGTCAGGCCGATGGACAGGGTCTGGCCCGGCGCCACCAGCTGGAGGGGCTTGCCCAGCAGGCGCAGCACCACCACCAGGGCCAGGGCGGCGCCGATACATCGCTCCGCGGCGAAGGCGAAGGGGGCGGCATGGGCCAGGCCCTGCTTGGCCAGGACCCAGGTATAGCCCCAGGTGAGGGAAAGGACGACCAGGGCCAGGAGCGGCAGCCAGCGGCGATAGGCGTTCATGGAAATTCCGTCAAAAGGATGAAGGCGCCGCGATGGCCGAAGCCGCCGCGGCGTGGGTAGGGCTGTCGCTCAGGCCAGGGCCGGGTAGTCGGTGTAACCCTCGGCGCCGCCGCCGTACAGCTTGTCGGCCCGCAGTTCGTTGAGGGGGGCGCCGCTCTTGAGGCGGCGGGGCAGGTCCGGGTTGCTGATGAAGGGCCGGCCGAAGGCCACCAGGTCGGCATGGCCACTGGCCACCGCCGCTTCGGCGCTGGCGCCGCTATAGCCGTTGTTCACCATCCAGGTGCCGCCGAAGGCCCGGCGCAGGGCCTCGTAGTCGAAGGCGGGAGCGCCTTCGGGCTGGCGCGGGCCGCCGGTCTCGCCTTCGATGACGTGCAGGTAGGCCAGGCCCAGGGGCGCCACCTGTTCCACCACATAGCCGTAGAGGGCCTGGGGATTGCTGTCCAGGGGCGCAGCAAAGGTGGTGAGGGGGCTCAGGCGCAGGCCGGTGCGGCCGGCGCCGATTTCCCCGGCCACGGCCCGCACCACTTCCAGCAGCAGCCGGGCCCGGTTGGGGATGGAGCCGCCATAGGGGCCGCTGCGGTCATTGACGCTGTCGCGCAGGAACTGTTCCAGCAGATAGGTATTGGCGCCATGCACTTCCACCCCGTCGAAGCCGGCGGCGATGGCGTTGCGGGCGGCCTTGCGGTAGTCCTCCACCAGGGCCGGCAGTTCCTCGTCGGCCAGGGCCCGGGGCGCGGACACGTCCACGAAACCTTCCTTGGTGAAGGTCTTGGTGGGAGCCGGACGGGCGGTGGAGGAGACCGGAGCGGCGCCGCCGGGCAGTAGGGAGGAATGGGAGATGCGGCCCACGTGCCACAGCTGCAGGACGATGCGACCGCCGGCGGCATGGACGGCGTCGGTCACCTGGCGCCAGGCTGCCACCTGCTCGTCGCTGTAGATGCCCGGGGTGTCCAGGTAGCCCTGGGCCATGGGGCTGATGGGGCTGGCCTCGGCGATGATGAGGCCGGCACTGGCGCGCTGGCGGTAGTATTCCACCGTCAGGGGGCCTGGCTTGTTGCCGGCGATGGCCCGGTTGCGGGTCAGGGGGGCCATGACGATGCGGTTGGCCAGGGAAATGTCGCCGACGGTGACGGGATCGAACAGGGAAGGCATGGATTGACTCCTCGAAAAGGATGTTGCTGATTAGACCGGTCGTCTATGACTGCGAAACAATAAAAGGGCCGCCACTACGGCGGCCCCGGGGGGAAACTCAGGGGGTGAGTATCTTGCGGGTGAAGGCCATGGCGTTTTCCAGGGCGGCCCGGTTGCGGTGCAGCTTGCCCAGCAGGCTGGCGCCCAGCCACAGCTGATACAGGGTCTGGGCCGTCTCCCGGGGCTCCAGGGGCGGCAGGGAGGCATCAGCCACGCCGGCTTCCACCAGGGCCGCCAGGCGCGCTACGATCTGCTCGGTACCGTCCCGCAGGGTGATGCGCATGGCGTCGGAGAGGTCGGCCACTTCGGCGCTGAGCTTCACCACCAGACACTTCTGGGCATTGCAGCCGTCACTCTGGGCATCCATCCAGTGCTGCCAGTAGCGCTCCAGCCGCTCCCGGCCGCTGGCGGCGGGGTCCTGGCTCAGTCCGTCGATACGCTCCAGATAGCCGGCGAAATGGTCCTGCAGCAGGGCCTGGCCGAACTGCTCCTTGGATTCGAAGTAGTGGTAGAAGGAGCCCTTGGGCACTCCGGCGGTCTTGAGGATTTCATTGAGGCCGACGGAAGAGAAGCCTTTGCCGGCGATGAGGCCCTTGCCACTGTCCAGGATGTGCTGACGGGTATTGTCGTAGCGAGTGTTCATGACCGCTACAATACCAACAATTAGACCAGTCGTCTAGTGCGGTAAATCGGGGCAAAGGGAAGCCGATACCTGCGTGACTTATCTCATACCCCAGCGCCGGGAACGAGGCGATATACTTATATCAATGAACTATTCAGCCGCGCCGACCATGGTCCCTCCTCCCACCTGCATCGACTGCAAGCACGCCCTGGAATTGGCCGAAGAACCCGGCATGGTGGCCTGCACGGCCCACCTGGAGTACTTCCCCGCCGACCACCCGGCCACCTGCGCCGACTTCATCTACTGGCCCATTGCGGAACGCCTTTCTGCAAATTAGTCACATCGGAATCAACCCCCGACAGATGAACACATAGCACCAGGCCGCTGAGAATAGTATTTCTCCGAAGAGCGGCTAATTGCGGTGCTCCCATCCCCTAATGCCAAGCCTAGCCAAGGGATGGCTCCACACCTGAGATTTGCTCCATAATGGCTCGTCGGTTCCATGACGAACCGACCCAGACCCTCAAAGCAGGTGCCTGGCAAAACAATAAACAAAAATTCTCATCTCTCATGGAGCTAAGGAAATGAGTTCACACATCAAAGTCCCTCAGGGTGGCCAGAAAATCATCCCCGGCCAGCCGACCCCGAACCACCCCATCATCCCCTTCATCGAAGGTGACGGCATCGGCGTGGACATCACCCCGGTGATGATCAAGGTGGTGGATGCGGCCGTGCAAAAAGCCTACGGCGGCCAGAAGAAAATCCACTGGATGGAGGTTTACGCCGGCGAGAAATCTACCCAGATCTACGGCGCCGACGAATGGCTGCCCAAGGAAACCTTCGACGCCCTCAAGGAATACTCGGTCTCCATCAAGGGGCCCATGACCACCCCGGTGGGCGGCGGCATCCGCTCCCTCAACGTGGCCCTGCGCCAGGAGCTGGACCTCTACCAGTGCGTGCGCCCGGTGCAGTACTTCAAGGGCGTGCCTTCCCCCCTGAAGCAGCCCGAGCTGTGCAACATGGTGATCTTCCGCGAGAACACGGAGGACATCTACGCCGGCATCGAGTGGGCCCACGGCTCCGAGGCCTGCAAGAAGGTGATCAAGTTCCTGCAGGAGGAGATGGGGGTGAAGAAGATCCGCTTCCCCGAATCCTCCGGCATCGGCATCAAACCCATCTCCGTCGAAGGCACCGAGCGCCTGGTGCGCGCCGCCATCAAGTACGCCATCGACAACGGCCGCAAGTCGGTGACCATCGTGCACAAGGGCAACATCATGAAGTTCACGGAAGGCAACTTCCGCGACACGGCCTATGCCCTGGCCAAGCGCGAGTTCGGCGGCGTCGACATCGACGGCGGTCCGTGGCAGAAACTGCCCAACGGCATCGTCATCAAGGACGCCATCGCCGACGCCTTCCTGCAACAGATCCTGCTGCGCCCGGCCGAGTACGACGTGATCGCCACCACCAACCTCAACGGCGACTACATCTCCGATGCCCTGGCGGCCCAGGTGGGCGGCATCGGCATCGCTCCCGGCGCCAACATCTCCGACCAGTACGCCTGTTTCGAGGCCACCCACGGCACGGCGCCCAAGTATGCCGGCAAGGACAAGGTAAACCCCGGTTCCCTGATCCTCTCCGCCGAGATGATGCTGCGCCACCTGGGCTGGAAGGAGGCGGCGGACCTCATCATCAAGTCCATGGAAGCGGCCATCGGCGACAAGGTGGTGACCTACGACTTCGCCCGGCTCATGGAAGGGGCGACGGAAGTGTCCTGCTCCGAGTTCGGCGAGGCCATGATCGCCCGCATGTAAGCCGCCGCTGCGGCCACAAAAAAAGCCCCGCCATGCGGGGCTTTTTCTTTCTGCCTGCCAGCCGGGACCGGCTGGAGAAGCGCGTCAGATCTCGCTGATGATGGCGCTCTCGGGCAGGCGGGACTTGGGCAGGCGGGCATTGAAGTCGTCCTCGCTGCGGTAGCCCAGGGCCACCATGACCCGGCTGCGCAGCCCCTTGGCCTTGAGGCCCAGGGCCTCGTCCACGGCCTCGGGGCTGAAACCCTCGATGGGGCAGGCATCGATGCCCAGGGCGCCGGCCCCCAGCAGCAGGGTACCCAGGGCCAGATAGACCTGGCGGTCCATCCAGGCGGCCTCGTCCTGCAGCTGCTGCTGGTGCAGGCCCACGTAGAAGGCCCGGCCCTTGGCCTGGGCGGCCTTGGCCTCGGCGTTGGCAAAGCGGCCGTCGGCCTCCTCCTGCGCCAGGATGGCCGCCAGATGGCCTTCATCCAGGCTTTCCCGGGCGCACAGCACCACCACCTGGGAAGCATTGCGCACCTTGGGCTCGTTGTAGGGGAAATCGGCGCTGAGGGTGGCGGCGATGCGGCCCTTGGCAGCGTCGCTGCCGGCAATGACGAAATGCCAGGGCTGGGAATTGACGGAGGACGGGGCATTGCGCAGCAGGGTGCGCAGGGCCGCCAGATCGTCGGCGGCAATCTTGCGGCTGGGATCGAAGGCCTTGGTGGTGTAGCGTTGTTCGGCTACCTGGGCGATGTTCATGGAAGCTCCTGGGGATAGGGGAAGAAATTTGCCCGGGAGCATACCGCCGCCCGGGGCCGAAGCAAAGGCCGGGAATTCCCGGCCGGCCAACCTCTAAATTCCGGGCCGGCGCCGACCGCCCCTCAGGCGCCCTTGCCCATCCGCGCCAGCACGTGGCGGGCCATGCCCTTGGCCAGTTCGTCCTCGCCCATGAAGACCGTGCCCAGGCTCTCCTGGCGCAGCAGGCCGGCCTCCTCCTCGGAGTGGGTGCGCAGCACCACTTCGATGGCCGGATTGAGGGTGCGGGCCATGTCCACGATCTTGCGCACGTCCAGGGTGTCGGGCGTGGCGATGACCAGCATGCCGGCCCGGGCGATATGGGCCTGGATCAGCACCGCCGGGTCCGAGGCATCGCCGGAGACGGCAGGCACCCCCCGCTCCCGCAGCTTCTCCACCACCTGGCGGTGCTGCTCGGCCACCACATAGGGAATCTTCTGGGCATCCAGGGCCTCGGCGATGCGCCGGCCGACCCGGCCGTAGCCCACCAGCACCACCTGGCCGGAGAGGAAATGCTCTTCCACCGTGGTCGGCAGGGCGGCCGTCGGATCTTCCCGCATCTCCAGGCGCCGCGCCAGGGCGGAATGGGCCAGGGCCCATTTGCGGGCCGGACCGATGGCGGCGAAGACGACGGAGTTGAAGGCGATGGAAATCAGGGCCCCGGCCAGGATCAGGCTCTGCCCGGCCTTGGGCAGCAGGTCCAGGGCAACGCCCAGGCCGGCCAGGATGAAGGAGAACTCGCCGATCTGGGCCAGGCTGGCACCGACCGTGAGGGCGGTGTTGAGGGGATAGCGGAAGGCCAGCACCAGCAGGATGGCGGCCACCGTCTTGCCGACGATGACGACGGCGGCCACCGCCAGCACCTTGCCCGGTTCCTGCAGCAGCACCTGGGGATCGAAGAGCATGCCGACGGAGACGAAGAACAACACCGAGAAGGCGTCCCGCAGGGGCAGGGATTCCTCCGCCGCCCGGTGGGCGAAATCGGATTCGCGCATCATCATGCCGGCGAAGAAGGCGCCCAGGGCGAAGGAAACGCCGAAGAGCTTGGCCGAGCCGTAGGCCACGCCGACGGCGGCGGCAATGACGCAGAGGGTGAACAGCTCCCGGGAGCCGGTGCGGGCCACGGCCCACAGGATGCGCGGGAAGACCCGCCGCCCCACCACCAGCATGAGGGCGATGAAGGCTCCCACCTTGGCCAGGGTCACCGCCAGGGTGCCCCACAGGCTGCCGCCGGCGCCGTGGGCATCGGCAGCGCTGCCGCCCAGCAGCTCGGCCAGGGGCGGCATCAGCACCAGCACCAGGACGCACACCAGGTCCTCCACCACCAGCCAGCCGACGGCGATGCGGCCATTCACCGAATCCAGGATGCCCCGGGTCTCCAGGGCCCGCAGCAGCACCACGGTGGAGGCGCAGGAGAGGGCCAGGCCGAAGACCAGGCCGCCGCCGAAAGACCAGCCCCAGTACATGGCCAGCACGGTGCCCAGGGCGGTGGCCACGGTGATCTGCACCACGGCGCCGGGAACGGCGATGCGGCGCACATTCATCAGGTCTTCCAGGGAGAAGTGCAGGCCGACGCCGAACATCAGCAGCATGACGCCGATCTCGGCCAGCTGGCCGGCCAGCTCCACGTCGGCGACGAAGCCCGGGGTGGCCGGGCCCATGATGATGCCGGCAATGAGGTAGCCGACCAGGGGGGGAATCTTCAGGCGGGCAGCAATGAAGCCCAGGATCATGGCCAGGCCGAAGCCGGCGGCCACGGTGGTGATGAGGCTGATGTCGTGGGGCATGTTGCGGTCCTTGCGGGGAGTGTTAGCAGACTAGCGCCAAACAGGCGGCCACGCACTCCCCTCCCCTCGACATCCGCCGGGATCGGGCCGACACGCGCTGACCTTTCGCCCGGCGAAGCCCATTGTCCCACGAAGGGCGCCGCGGCTGGATCAGGGAAACGCCGGACAAACGGACGGCAGGCACCGTGCCGGGGACCCGGTGCGGCCAGGAAAAATCGGGGGGAAAACAGCGGGGCGAGGCCCGCCGCTCAGAACAGGGGCGCCAGGGCCTTGTCCAGGTCTTCCAGCTTCATGCCGCCCAGCTTGCGGGCGACGATGTGGCCCTGGCGATCCAGGATCACCGTGTAGGGCAGACCGGCCTTCTCGTTGCCCAGCTGGCGCATCAGGTCCAGCCCGGGCTGCAGGCCGGAAACCAGCACCGGGTAATTCACCTCGTAGGCCGAGGCGAATTCCTTCACCGCCTCCTTGCCCTCTTCCACCGCCACGCCGACGATGGTCAGGCCCTTGGCCTTGTACTTGTTCTGGATGCTCACCAGATCGGGAATTTCCTTGCGGCAGGGGCCACACCAGCGGGCCCAGAAATTCACCACCAGGGGCTTGCCCCGATAGCGTTCCAGATTCACCTTCTCGCCGGCGGTATCGGGAAAACTGGCGGCGAAGAGCGGCGCCGCGGAGGCCTGCTCTTCGGCAACAGCCGCCAGGGGAGCGGCAAACAGCAGGGCGGAGGCCAGGGCGGCGAGGGAGGAACGCAAGGGCAGCATGGGCATCAGGGCAGGTCGGTTTTGCGGAAAGTCAGGAAGCCGGCCAGGGCGGCAGCGCTGCCCAGGAGGACCGGATAGGCCAAAGCATAAACCTTGTAACCGAGAACGCCAAAGGTATCCAGGATCACGTACGCGGAGGGCCCGAGGACGATCAACTGGGGATCGAAGAGGGCCAGGGCCGCGGTGCGGAACACCTGCAGGGGGTTGGCCAGGGCGATGCCGATCACCGTTTCCGGACTGACCTGGCCCTGGATCAGGACGCCGAGCAGGATCAGGTCGAGGAACACCAGCATCAGCAGCCAGACCATGAAGGCCGTGCCCTGGGCCACGTCGGTGCTGCGGGCCAGGGTGGAGATGAGCATGCCGATGCCGAGGAAGCACCAGGCCATGGCGGCCAGCAGGGCGGTGTAATAGACGAACATGCCCCAGGGCACTTCGATGCCCTTGATCAGGGCCCACAGCACGGCACCCAGCATGGCGACGAAGACCGGCAGGAAGATGGTGACGTAGCGGCCCAGGAACTTGCCCCAGAACCAGGCCGCCAGGCCCACGGGCAGGGACAGCAGATATTCGAAGACCCCCGCCTCCCGGTCGCCGGCGACGGAGCGCACGGTGGTGACGAGGACGAAGATGGGCAGGATGGCCATGGCCAGCTGGATGTAGGTCACCAGCAGGCGGGACAGGCCGATGAAGCCCAGGACCCGGGATTCGGTCAGACCGAAGGCGAACAGCAGGGCCACGATGCCGCCGAAGACCAGGCTGTAGATGAGGAACCAGCGGGCCCGCAGGGATTCCACGATGTCGAGTTTGGCGGTGAGCCAGAGGGTTTTCATTGCTGTCCTATTCCCTGAGTGTTTTTATTTGCCTTTGGCGAGGACCTGCTTCTTCGCTTCGTCGAAGCCGATGCTGCCCTCCACCTTGTCGGCCACGGCACCGAAGCCGTAGGCCATGGGAGTGCGCTTGCCGCTCACGTAATAGGCCTTGCGTGCGTCGAGCCAGCGGCCGTCGCGGGAATCGGCGATCCAGAATTCCATACGCGGGTCCGACGACCAGGGCTGGTGCTCGCTCCAGAATATGGCGCAGCCGAAATCGTCGAACTTGTAGACCTTCTTGCTGTGGGGATCGCGGATCTGGGCCGCGTAGGCCTTGTCGCTGATGGCCATGCCGCAGCGGGTGCAGCCGTCCCGGTCCCACTTGATTTCCACCGGGCCGCTGCTGGGCTGGCCGCCGCAGCCGGCGAGGGAGACGAAGACGCCGGCCGGCACCGAGAAGAGGAAGGTGCGGCGCTTCATTGCAGGGTCACTCCCGTGACCTCCTGCATGTCGATGCGGGTCAGCAGGCCGACGTAGCGCGACACCATGCCGAGGAAGCGCAGGCGGTCCGGGCCGGCCACCTGGCCGTGCCAGGAGAGGCCCTCGTTGCGGGCGGCGAAGCCCCAGCCTTCCAGGGCCTTGGTGATGGCCGGGTCGGTCCGGCGCAGGTCCACATGGCAGTCGAGCAGGGTATCCATGCCGGAATCGTCGGCCACCCGGTCGTCCAGCACCACCTTGCCCATGTCCATCTCGATCACCCGGTTCACCAGGGCCGCCACCTCGTCGAGACGGTGGCTGGAAATTATCATGGTGCAGTTGTCCTGGCGCTCGGCCAGGAGCTGGAAGAAGATGTGGCGGGCTTCCGGGTCCAGGTTGGCGGCCGGTTCGTCCATCACCAGCACCTGGGTGTCGCGCCCCAGGGCGATGGCGATCAGCAGCTTCTGCTTCATGCCGCCGGAAAGGCGGTTGAAGGGACGGGCGGCGATGGCGTCCACATCCAGGCCGAGGCGGTCGGCGATGGCGTGGATGCGCCGGGGATCGGACTTGCACACGGCAGCGGCGAAAGTCACCAGCTGGCCCACGGGCATTTTCAGGGGCGGCGGCAGCTGGGGCACGAAGCCCACCTTGCCCAGCACGTCGGCCCGATGGATCCGGGGCGCCTTGCCGTCGATGCTGACCTCGCCGCCGTAGGTGTATTCCCCCAGCAGGCAGCGGATCAGGGTGGTCTTGCCGGCACCGTTGGAGCCGATCAGGGCAATGCGCTCGCCCAGCTGGATGTCCAGGCTGACCCCGGCCAGCACCTGGGCCTTCTTGAAGATCTTGCTGACGTTGTCGAAACGGATCATGGGAAAGGAGATTTCTCGCAAAGCGTTACAGGGCCAAGGCCGCAGGATGCCAAAGCCCGGGCTGCGGCGCTTTGATATTTATCTCCTTCGGCTCCATTTTTCCTAAAGCAGTTTGTCCAGGCCCTTGACCCCGTAGGTCAGGGCGCCGCTGGGGCAGGTGTCCACGCACAGGCCGCAACGGGTGCAATCGGGGCCGATGGACATCACCGCCTCCTCGGCCCGGCCCTTGATGACCACGTCGAGAACGTGGGGCACCAGGCAGACCTTGCGGCAATCGCCTTCATGGAAGCACTTGTCCAGGCGGTAGACGATGCGCAGGGGCGACACGGTGCCCACCATACCGTAGGTCAGGCCGATGGGACAAACATATCGGCACCAGGCCCGGCGCGAGTAGAAAACTTCGAACAGGAGCAGCAGGAAGACCCAGGCCAGGGCCAGGCTGGGGCCGTAGATCAGGGCCCGGGACAGGATGCCGGTGGGCGACAGGGTCTCGAACACGGTGTAGCCGGTGACGATGGCCAGCAGGGAGAACAACACCCAGAACACGGTGCGGGTGCCCCGGTGGAACTCGTGGTCGGTGACCCACTTCTTTTCCACCAGCTTCAGGTGCAGGGCCTCGAACCATTCCGCCACCAGGTGGTAGGGACAGACCCAGGAGCAGAAGGTGCGCCCCCCCAGCAACACCCAGAGGAAGAACACGGTGGCGGTGCCGATCAGCAGGTTCACGATGATGTGCTTGTGGGCCAGCATCACCTGCAGGGCGGAGTTGAGGTCGATCAGGTGGAAGCCGACGAAGCGGGAGGCGGTGAGGGCCCCCTCCAGCATCTGGATGTCCAGCCAGAAGGAGACGACGAAGAGCAGGTTCACGGCGATGAGCACGGCCCAGCGGCGGTTGCGCCACTTGTGCTGCAGCAGCTGGTGCTCCCGGGTGTGCTGCTTCATGGCCTCGAAGTCGGCCTTGTTGAGGCGCTTCAGCTTGTGGATCTGTTCCGCCTCCGGACTGTAGGCGGCGGGCTTTTGCGGCTCCCGGCCGAGCATGACCAGGAGCTTTTCCTTGAAGCTTTTCATTTCAGGCCTCCCAGGTCTTGCGTTCGTCCACCACGATGGCGGCCATGCCGCCCGCTTCCACGGGGCAGATCATTTCGCAGACGCCGCAGCCGACGCATTGTTCCAGGACCTCCGGCACCGCCCGTTTGACGCCGTCGCCGTTGTCCACGAACTTGAGGCGGATGGCGTCCTTGATCGGGCATTCGGTGACGCACAGGTCGCACAGTTCCCGCTCGTAGGGATGGTCCGCCACCGGAATGGGTTTCCAGCGGTCCACATCCATGTAGCGCATGGTGCCCTTGAAGCCGGCGCCCCGGGCTTGCCCCTTGAAGCCCTTGCCCTGGGCCGCCAGACAGATCTGGGGCTGGGCCAGACGGGCCAGGCCCATGCGTTCCTTCAAGTTGAGGGTGGGCTCCGGGTCCTTTTCCTTGGCCTTGAGAATGGGCAGACGGGCCAGGTGGGCGCCGGGCCGCACCGGCAGGAAGTCGGGCTTGATGTAGGTGAGGGCGCCGGTGGGACAGGCCAGGATGCACTGGCCGGCATCGCAGGAAAAGTCGCAGGCCTGCTCCCGGGCGTCGATGTGGGGCACGCCGATGCCATAGCCGTCCGTGAGATCGCCCAGCTTGATGGCCTGCACCGGGCAGACCTGGACGCACTGGCCGCACTTGATGCAGGAGGCAAGGAAGTCCTTTTCATCCAGGGCGCCGGGGGGACGCAGGCGGGTGCGGCTGGCCCGGGCCACGGGCAGATAGCCCAGCAGGGCCAGGCCGACGATGCCGCCGGTCAGGAGGGAACTGCGGATGAAGCGGCGTCGGGCAGTGCGCTGCTTGGCGGAGCCGGCGGGCTTGGCAGCATTGCCGGCAGGCGTATCGGATTCCGGGTTGTTGTCACTCATGGTGCTTTCCTCCGGGGATTCTTGAACACCGGGGCTTCGTCCCGCACCATCAGCACGGGGTCGGAAAAGGGAGCCAGGCGCTCGAGGAAATCCAGTGATTCCATCATGGGGGCGCTCTTGAAAAAGAGGGCGAAGGGCACTTCCATCCACAGGCGGTCGGCGTAGGCGTAATCCTCGTAGGGCGTGTCGCCGACACCAT
Source organism: Azospira sp. MPR-E4 (assembly GCF_058809645.1). NCBI lineage: Bacteria > Pseudomonadati > Pseudomonadota > Betaproteobacteria > Rhodocyclales > Rhodocyclaceae > Azospira > Azospira sp. MPR-E4. The sequence goes on from NZ_JBXAST010000006.1 coordinate 40,318, forward strand.
CATTGTTGCGGTCGAAGCCCTGGTAGCCGTCCCAGTAGTTGCCGTGCCAGCGGTTATGGGCGGCACCGCCGCCCCCGGCCACGGCCACGTCGGCCAGGTTGCCCTCGAAGACGTTGCTCTCGAAAACGCTCCCCTCCCGGTCGGAGACGAAGCTGACGGCAATGCCGTTGAAGGCGAAGCGGTTCTTGCGCACTTCGGTCTTGGAGCCGGGCTCGAAGGGCGACAGGTCGGTGCCGATGCCGGTGGAGCAGTAGAGGATTTCGTTGCCCTCGATGACCGTGTTGCTGGCCTCCTTCAGACCCACGGCCATGCCGGTGGCGCCGGTGGCATGGGAGATGGTGTTGTTGCGGATGTAGGCGCCGTTGGTGTACATGAGATACACGCCGACGGCGTTGTCGTAGAAGCGGTTGCCCTCCACCGTATTCTCGTGGGCGAACATGAAGTGGATGGAATAGCGGCTGCGCCGGCTGACGTTGTTGCGGAAGACGTTATGGTCGGAATACCAGGCCACCATGTCCCGGGAATCCTCGATTTCATTGCCTTCCAGCAGGTTGTTCTTGCTGTACCAGAGGCGCACGCCGTCGCCCCGCAGGCCCAGGTCGAAGGGCTTGGAGCGGATGTAGTTGCGGGTCAGCTTGTTGTCGTTGGACTGCTTCAGGTCGATACCGAAAAGACAGTTGGTGATGCGTACCTGGTCGACCACGTTGCGGTCGCCGCGCACATTGAGACAGGCATCGTCGCTGTCGTGGGAGCCGCCGGAATTGGTCAGATGCACGCCGCGCAGCACGGCACCGCTGGTATCCAGGACGAACACCGTGCCCTTGCCGCCGCCGTCGATGATGACCTGGCCCTGGGCCTCGATGGTCAGGGGCTTGTTCACCACCACCGGACCGGAATAGCTGCCGGCCGGCACCTTCAGCACCGAGCCTTCGGGAGCCTGATTGACCAGGTCCTGGAACCAGGGAATGCCTGCCACCGCCGGCGCCGTGGGCAGGGGCACCTTCTCGCCGGAGGCGCCCCAGGCGCTGCCGGCAGGCTTGCCCATGCCGTCAGCCGCACTGGATGCGGCTGCCGGCGTATCGGTGGCGGCGCCGAGGGCCCGCAGGGCGTAATCCGGGTCTCCCACGGCAACGCTTACCGCCGCCCACACCAGCAACGGCGAGGCGGCGACTGCAAGCAGGCGTCTCACTCGGCAGCCCCCTCGCGCACCTGCTTGCGCCGGATCAACAGGGCCGGCATGAGGCTGAGGAACATCAGCACCAGCAGGCCGTAACCCCAGTAGGGATAGGAGTAGGTGGAAAACTGGGCCACCTTGCCTTCGCCGAAGACGGTGGGCATGAAGGGCTTCACCGTGAAGGCGCCCCAGGGGTGCAGGTTGTGGCCGAAGAACCACAGCCAGGCGGCGTAGGTGACGACGAAGAAGAGGGGCAGCAGGGCCGGCACTAGGGCCAGCAGCAGGCTGAAATTGCGCACCTTGGCAACGCCGGCGACGACGATGCCCATGACCAGGATCAGGCCGACGATGACGATGTGGCTGATGAGGGTGACGTTATCGCCCCAGGCCTTGATCTTCTCCGGTTCCTTGAAGAAGGTGCCGGCCTCCTGAACGTAGGCTTCGACGTGGCTGGCCAGATGGCCGAGCACGTACTGGTCCACCAGCATCCAGGCGGCAACGGCGGCAAAGCCGGCGGACAGGACCAGGATGCGGGTCTTGCGCTTGGTCACCATGAAGCCGGCCAGCATGACGGCGAAGAAGCCGAAGAAGAACTTGGCCAGGGGCTTCTCCACCGGGGCACCGGTGGCGATGGGGAACATGCCCACGTAGTGGTTGATGGTGTTCATCTCGTGGACGCAGTCCAGGCCCTGGGCCCCCTTGTTCACGTCCTTCTTGGCATCCAGGATGGGGTTGTAGCGTTCGGTGTTTTCATCCAGGTCCTGCTGGATGATTTCGTTGGCCATGCGGGTGCCGACCCCGGCCGCCTTGCAGCCGTTGTAGACGCCATCGAAATGGAAGTGGATGCGGATGCCGTCAGGAAAGGCGTCCTTGGGGTAGTTCGGTGCCGTCAGGGAGACCCACCAGATGGGGGCGAAATAGGCGGCCACCATGGCCACCAGGGCGATCAGGGTCAGTCCCTGGACCAGGCGAGTCTGTTTGGTTTGGGTATCCATGTTCTGCTGTCTCTCGAAAAGCAGCCCCGCTTACCGGCGACGGCCGCAGGATGGTAGTGCTAGTTATTTTTGACCGGCCTTCCCTGAACCGCCGGAGGCCCTCTCCCCGGGAGAGGGGTGGATGGAGGGAGGATCGGGCCTCCCCCTCATCCGGGGCCTCCCTGCGGGGAGGCCCAGAGTGTTGCAAGCTTACTTCTTCTTGCCCGGCTTGGCTGCACACATGGAGCCAGGCATGGTCATGCTGGACTGGTAGGCGGAGATGGCCACCAGCTGTTCGTTGTTGTACTTCTTGATGATCTTCACCATGTCCGGGTTGGCGTTACGGCGGTGGCCGTCGCGGATCTCGGTCATCTGGCGCAGCAGGTACTTGTAGTGCTGGCCGGCGATCACGGGGTAGAACTTGTCCTTGACGCCTTCGCCGTTCTTGCCGTGGCACTCCAGACATTCCTTCTCGTACAGTTCCTTGCCCTTGGCGATCTGCATGGAGGCGTCGACGCCCTCATACTTGCCGTGGTCGGTGGGGATGCACAGGCCTTCAATGTAGGAGGCCACATCAGCCAGTTCCTGGGGATCGGTCAGGGTGGCGGCGAAGGGATACATGGTGGGGTTGTCGCGCAGACCGGCACGGATGTCGGCCATCTGCTTGATCAGCACGGTGGTGTGCTGGCCGGCGAGCTGGGGGAAGGTGCCATCGGGACGGCCGGCACCGGAAGGCAGGTGACAGGCGCCGCAGACCTCGTAGGCTTCCTGGCCGCGCTTCTTGTCGCCCTTGAGCTTCAGGGCTTCGATCTTCTCGCCCTCCTGGGCATTCCACTTGTAGTCCTTCGACTCGATACCGCCTTGGTGGGGAGCCGGCGGACCGGCGTGGGCCACCCCCAGGGCGATGAGGGAAAGGGAGGCGGCGATGATCAGCTTTTTCATTTGAATCCCCTTACAGAGAGAAAATTGCTATGTACTAATGTTAGTCGGGCCCGGCGGGGCCTGTATTTGATGCGGGTCAATCCGAAAAAAAGACGCCGGTCGGCAAGCTAGCCGCACCGCCGTCCTCCGGGGATTCGGATCAGGGCTTGACCTTGGACAGGTAGTCGGCCAGCGCCTTGATCTCTTCGTCATTGACCAGGTGCATGACGCCCTTCATGGCGGCGGTCTGGCCGTTGTTGCGGGCGCCGCTCTTGATGTCCTTCATCTGCTGCTCGGCGTAGGCGGCATTCTGGCCGGCCAGCTTCGGGTAGTTGGGCATCAGGGGCTTCTTGCCCTCGGCACCGTGACAGGCATTGCAGGTCTTCTCGGCAAACAGCTTGGCGCCGTCGGCAGCAAAGGCGGGGGCGGCCACAGCGGCGGCCAGGGCGGTGAAAAGCACCAGTTTTTTCATGGGTATTCCCTTTCATAAGAAAACGGGGAGCATGGTGATGCTCCCCGCGTTCAACAACTATTACCTGAATCAAATCCGGCGGATTACTTCACCTTCTTGGCGCCGTTCTGTTCCAGATAGGTCTTGGCGCGCAGGCCGAGGTCGGCTGCCTTCACCTGGTACTGCCAGACTTGCTCGGCCCACAGGGTGGCCTGGTTCCAGTCCTTCTTCTTGGCAGCGTCTTCATGCTTGGCCTTGGCGTCCTTGATCTTGTTCAGCTGATCGACGGCGTCGTCCATCATGTTCACCACATCCGGGAAGTCCTTGTAATTCACGGAGGTGATGTAGCCGACCACCTGATCGATGACGGCCTGGGTATCGGCCACCTTCTTCAGTTGCTTCTTGTAGTCGTCTTCGCTGTAGATCGCCTTCTCGGCACCGGCGGTCTTGGTCGCCTTCCAGCCCTTCGGCTTGACCAGGAGGTAGCCCTGCATTTCCAGGTGCAGCGCGGAGCAGAACTCGGTGCAGTAGTAGGGATAGACGCCTTCCTTGTCGGCCTTGAACTTGACCGTGACGGTCTTGCCCGGCTCGACGGAAGCATGGACGTTGTAGGTGGAGACGGTGAAGCCGTGGGTCTCGTCCTGGGCACGTTCGAGGTTGGTCAGGTGGATGGTGATTTCGTCGCCAACTTCAGCCTCGATGGTTTCCGGGGTGATGTGGGAACGGATCAGGGTACCCTTGACCTCGATCTTGTTGCCCTTCTTGGTGGTGACTTCCTCGCCGGCACGGACGGCGCCGGGGTGCGGCTTGTCGGTGCGGGAGTCGGTACCCACCTTGTAGCGGACGCCGGGCTTCAGCTTGGCGGCATCGATGGCGACAACGTAGTGCGGCTCGCCCAGCGGCAGGGGCATGTCGTACAGGAGCTGCATCTTGTCGTTGCTGATGTCGATCAGCTGGTGGTTCTGCGGGTGCAGGGGACCGACGGGCACGAAGCGGTCGATGGACAGCTTGTTCAGCGCCACCAGGTAACGGCCCTTGGGATCGGCGGAGTCACCTTCCATGGTCATCAGGTGACCGATGTTGTAGTGCACGCTGATTTTGTCGAGAACCTTGCCTTCACAGAAGTTCCACTTCACCACCTGGGAATCCACGTACAGGGAGGTGTAGGCCAGACACTGCTTGGAGTCGTACTGGGTGTGCAGGGGGCCGAGGCCCAGTTGCACCTGGGTGTGCAGCGCGTCCTTCATGGCGATCACGGGGATGCCGTAGGCGTCCTTGGACTCGAACTTGCCGGCCTTGATGGCGGCCTGGATCTTGTCGAAGGAATACACGGACACGTGGGTGTCGAGCTTGCCGGCAACGGTGATGAACTTGCCGTCCGGGGTCACGTCGACGCCGTGGGGAGACTTGGGTTCCGGAATCAGGAACAGCACGCCTTCCTTGACGGCAGTTTCGATTGCCAGGACGTTATGGCCGTTGATCTTCTTGGCCATGCCCTTGGCGACCAGTTCGGCAGCCTTCTTCCAGTTGATCACGTGCAGATAGTCGGTGTCCTTGGCGGAACAGCCGGCTTCATAGGGAGGACGACCCTTCTCGATACCGCCCACATAGCGCTCGGAGCAGAAGGAGTTGGTGAAGGACCAGCCGTCGGACGGACCCTTGCCAGCGTCGGACAAATCCTGGCTGTAGGGGGGCAGTTCGAGGGAGAAGGACTGCTTCGGATCGATGCGGCCTTCCTTGCGGTCAAACTTCCAGTAGGTGACGCCGCCGCGGTACTTCTCGTTGAACTCTTCGAGGGGGTAGAACTTCTTGTTTTCCAGCGGGGAAGCGTACTGGGCAGCCTCGATGACGTAGTCGGTGTTCGGGGTGACGAAGGCGCCGCCGTGTTCGGACTTGAAGATCGGGTTGACCACGATCTGCTTGGTCTCGAAGTCGCGCAGGTCGATCACTGCCAGACGGGGATTGGCCTTGTCGTTGATGAAGAGGAACTGGCCGTCGTACTTGCCATCGGTTTCGGAGATGGCCGGGTGGTGGGTGTCGCCCCAGGTGATCTGCTTGCCGTCGATCATGCCCTGGTTCAGCACAGCCTTGGAGTTCTCGTCGTAGCCGTAGCCCTGCCAGGGCTCGGGGGTGAACACGCCGATGTACTTGAGGATGCGCATGGACGGAATGCCATACACGATCACCTGGCCGGACTGACCGCCGGAGGAGAAGGCGACGAATTCATCACGCTTACCGGTGGGAACGTAGGTCTTGGCCGCTGCCAGCAGGTCCTGCTGGGACAGGCTGCGACGTTTCATCACGTCCTGCAGGGACTCTGCTGCCGTGGCAGCCCCCGCTGCCGCGAAACCGATACCGGCTGCAACCAGCGCGGCGACGGTCTGCTTCATACGAGTCTTCATTTTGACTCTCCCGTTGATAAATAAAGGAAATTTCTCTGCTATTGCCCTAGGCACCATAGGGTGCGCACCTACTATGCGGCAATATGTCGCACATCATCGGCGCCGCCACACTTCTAAACTTTGATGCAGGTTAAATTGGGGAAATGGCTCGGGGTTGAGAATCGAGCCCATCGCCAAGCCAGTAGCGGCTTTGGCGCCATCGTGTCAGGATAGCCAAGGAAATACGCGCCTTCGCGGCACCGCCACCCGGTCCACCAAGCCCTACCGCGGTCCGCCGGCCCTCCGCAACACCGGTACCCATTACCTGCCCCAGCCCCGAAGCAACGAATGTTCAAAAAAATTATTTATGACCTGGCCATCCTCGGCGCCGTCATCGCCCTCGGCGGCCTCGGCTACACCCTGGCCCCCCTGCTCACCCCCAAGACCGACCTGGCAGCCCCCCTCTCGGACTGCGACCTGAACCGGGGTCCCTGCCGGGCGGCCCTGCCCGGAGGCGGCGAAGTGGAATTCAGCATCAGCCCCCGCCCGGTCCCGGCCCTCAAGCCCCTGACCCTGAGCGCCCGGGTCAGCGGCATCCCGGCCAGCCAGGTGGAGGTGGATTTTGCCGGGGTGGACATGAAGATGGGCTATAACCGCCCCCTGCTGGCCGCCGCCAAGGAAGCCGGCACCTTTGTCGGGCAGGGCAACCTGCCCGTCTGCATCACCGGCACCATGATCTGGCAGGCCACCGTACTGGTCGGCAGCGGCGGCAAGAATATCGCCGTCCCCTTCCGCTTCGAGTCGGCCGCCCCGGAAGGCCACTGAAAGACACCATGCGCCTCATTGCCCTGCTCACCATCCTGGCCCTGGCCATCCCGGGCCTGCCCGGCTGTTCCCGCGACACCCCGCCAGCCCCCGGCGGCCTGACCCTGGCCGCCCCGCCCAGCGGCGGCGATTTCAGCCTGGACAGCGCTGACGGCCGTATTGCCACCCAGAACTTCCGCGGTCAGGTGGTCGCCCTCTATTTCGGCTACACCTACTGCCCGGACGTCTGTCCCACCTCCCTGGCGGCCCTCGGCAGCGCCCTGGAAAAGCTGACGCCGGCGGAACTGGCCCAGGTCCAGCCCCTGTTCATCTCCGTGGACCCGGAGCGGGACAGCGTGGCCCGCCTCAAGGACTACGCCGTCTTTTTCCACCCCAAGCTCAAGGGCCTGACCGGCACCCCGGCGGAAATCGCCGCCATTGCCCACGCCTACGGCGCCAGCTACAGCCGGCAGGAGGTCAAATCGGAAGGCGGCTATGTGGTGGACCACTCCTCTTTCGTCTACCTGCTGGCTCCCGACGGCCGCCTGGCCGCCTCCCTGCCCCACGGCACGACGCCGGAAGACATGGCCGCCGCCATGCGGCGCCTGCTGCCCCACCCCAAGTAACCGACTTCACCCACAGGAGTTCCCCATGCAACTGCACCGCCGCCTCATTTCCGCCGCCCTGGCCTGTTCCGCCCTGTTCGCCCTGCCGGCCCTGGCCGACAGCCCGATCAAGGTGGAAGACCCCTATGTGCGCCTGGTTCCCACCGGCACCCCCAACACCGGCGTCTTCATGGTAATCAAGAACAGCGGCAACGCCGACCGCAAGGTACTGAAGGCCGAGAGCCCCGTCTCCAAGGTGGTGGAACTGCACAACCACATCAACGACAACGGCGTCATGCGCATGCGCCCGGTGGCCGACATCGAGGTCAAGGCCAAGGGCGAGGCCGTACTGCAGCCCGGCAGCCTGCACGTCATGCTGATCGGCCTCAAGCAGGACCTGAAGGAAGGCGACGTGGTACCCATCACCCTGAAGCTGGACGACGGTTCCTCCACCAAGATCGAAGCCCCGGTACGCAAGATCCAGGTTCCCGCCGCCAAGCCGGAAGACATGGGCCAGCACAACCACGGCGCCATGAAGCACTGAGCCTGTCCGGACGCAGCAAAGCAAAGGGACTCCCGCGGGAGTCCCTTTTTGCTGGCCGGCGCCTTCAGAACTGGCTGAAGTTGCGCCCCATGACGTGTTCGTCGGTGCGGTACTTGTCCAGTTGCTGGGTGCGCTCGAAATACAGGGGCGGATCGGGCACCTGCATGACGCCGCAGGTGCCGACGGGCATCCAGCGCAGGCGCAGGGCCCGGGCCGCATGTTCGATGGAAATCTCCACGCTTTCCGAAATGCCCAGTTCCAGGCGTAGGAATTCCAGCATGTTGCGGCGGGTGCCGTCGTCAAAGCGGACGAAATCCTCCCAGGTGTGGGGCACCCAGGGCGTATCGTAGGTCAGGCAGAGCAGGCTGTGCCCCCGGTAGGAACGCAGGCGGCAACCGTCGGCACAGCAGGTGCAGGCAAAACGCAGTTCCAGCGCCTTGACCAAGCCATCCATATCCATGCCCGTCTCCTTTCGCCCATGCCCAGATGCCCACCTGTTTCATAGTGGGAAAAAAGCGGGGCAAGCGCAAGGAGGGATTTTCCCGCCCCCGGCAGAAAAATCCCGACCTCAGGGACGGCCGGGTTCCTCGGTGACGAAGGCGATCTTGGCGATGCCCACCCGCTGGGCGGTGGCCATCACTTCCGCCACCTTCTCGTAGCGGGTGCCGCGGTCGGCCCGCAGGTGCAGTTCCGTTTCCGGCCCGGCCAGGCCCTGCAGGCGGGTGGCCAGGGCTTCGCCGGCCACGACCTCGCCGTTGATGAAGACCTGGCTGTTGCCGTCCAGGGCCAGCTGCACCACCTGGGGTTTCTGCTCCACCTGGGTGGCGCTGACCTTGGGCAGATCCACCGGCACGGCCTGATTGAGCAGGGGCGCGGTGATGATGAAGATCACCAAAAGCACCAGCATCACGTCCACCAGGGGCGTGGTGTTGATTTCGGCCATGGGCTGGGCGCTGCCGCCCTCGTTGAAGGATCCGAAAGCCATGCCGGCGGCCTCAGGCAACCCGCACCAGGCCGCCCTGGGGCACGGTGCTGGAGAGACGCACGCCGGTGGTGAGATAGGCGTGGAGGTCGTGGGCAAAGCCGTCCATCTGGGCCAGCACCAGGCGGTTGGCCCGGGTAAAGGCGTTGTAGGCCAGCACGGCGGGAATGGCGACGAAGAGGCCGGCGGCGGTCATGATCAGGGCCTCGCCGACGGGACCGGCCACCTTGTCCAGCACCACCTGGGAAGAGCCGGAGAGGCCCACCAAAGCGTGGTAGATGCCCCACACCGTGCCGAACAGGCCAATGAAGGGCGCCGTCGAGCCCACCGAAGCGAGGAAGGTGAGACCCTGCTCGATGCGGGCCTGGGCGGTGACGATGCTCTGGCGCAGGCAGCGGGTGACGAATTCACTGGCATTGACGCCGGCGCCGATGCCCCGGGCCGCATGCTGCTCATGGGCCTGGGCGGCGTGGGCGCCGGAGAGGGCCAGGCCGGCCAGGATGCCGCTGGCGTCCTCGCGGCGGATGGCTTCCAGGGCTTCGGGTAGGGAATTGGCCTGCCAGAAGGCGGCCAGGGCCCGGCTCTGGGTGCGGGAAGCGCGCCAGTGGGCGATGAACTTGCCGACGATGACGCACCAGCTGGCCACCGACAGCAGCAGCAGGATCAGGGCGACGGAATGGGAAACCCCATCTCCCTGGGCCCAGAAATGGGAAAGACCGAGTTGGGTGTTCATGGGGACTCCTGCAATGGGTTAGCTGTCGAGAGCGAAAGTGATGGGAACGATGACAGAAGCCGCCACGGCCTCGTCGCCGCGCCGGGCGGGGACGAAACGCCAGCGCTGGACGGCCTCCCGGGCGGCGCTGTCGAGGCGGGAATAGCCGCTGCCGGTCTGGATATCCACCTGCTCCGCCGTGCCCTGGGGCGTCACCCGCACCTTGAGCAGGACCTTGCCTTCCTCGCCGAAACGGCGGGACATGGGGGGGTAAACAGGTTTCGGGTTGTGCAGGTAGTCCGCATCGAAACGGGCCGGCACCAGGGCGGGTGCCGCCGCAATGGTGCTGCTGGCGGGACGGCTGGGCGGTGCTTCGGGAGCGGCGAAGTCGCTGCTGACGGCCGCCGCCGGCGTTGCGGCCAGTATCGGCGCCGGCGTCTTCGCCAGCGGCACGGGGGCCGGGGCCTTGGGCTGCCGTGGCCGCTCGACCTTGGGCGGCATCGGCTGGGGCGGCGCCACCTCGGGCTGGGGCCTGGCAGCAGGCGCGGCGTCGATGAGGCGCACGCTCATCGGCTGGGGCACCATGGCGCTGACCACGGCACTACCGGAATGCAGGGCGTAGGCCAGACCGCCCCCATGGAGGGCCAGCACCAGCAGGAAGATCGAGCCCCGGCGCCCCCGGGAGAGGGAGGGCCATGGACTGGGCAATGAAGCAGACAGAAAACGATCCTTTTCGGGCCGCGAGGGGCCCCGCAGCGGCATCCCGACGAGGGCTCGCGGGACTGCCGGAAACGCCGTCGCCAGGGCGGCCATGCCGGCTTTGGCGAGAGGGTGGCGAACCCCGTAATTCTAGGGTTCAACGGTCGCCAAGGGGATGCGACCAAAGGTCGCAGGGGCGGCCGGAAAAGGGCGCCAGTCTTAGCGCAGGGAGAGTATCCAGCGCACCAGGGCCTGCAGGTCGGCATCGCCGACCCGCTTGTTGGGCGACATGAAATCGTCGCCCCAGACGCCGCTGCCGCCTTCCCTCACCTTCACCAGCAGGCGGGCCTCGGCTTCCGGGTCGTCCCGGTAGCGGCGCCCCACCTCGCGCCAGGCCGGGCCCCGCACCTTGACGTCCACCTCGTGGCAATTGAGGCAGCGGTGCCGCTCGGCCAGTTCGAGCATGGCGGCATCCCGCTTCTTGTCCGCGGCCTGGGCCGGTACGGCGACCACGCCGAGCAGGGCGGCGCAGAGCAGGGTTCGGGTCGTCAGCGACATCCTCATCTCCTTCGACAAAAGGCGTGCACCATGAAAAAACCGGGGGCCGCAGCCCCCGGTCATTAGACAACGATTCCGGCAATAACGCTTAGTACACGTCGTGCTGGGTGTTGTGGATGTTGAACTTGCCGGTGGGCGTGACCAGCTTGGGATCCTTGATCACGGTCTTGAACTTGCGGGTCTTGTCGTCCAGCACCACGATGGCGGAAGGCTCGGTCTTGTTGCCCGTCCAAACGGAGAACCAGACTTCGTCACCCTTCTCGTTGTACTCGGCATGCACCACCCGCTTCACGCCCTTGGTTTCCGGCAGGCCGGCCATCTTGGCGACGTTGATCACCTCAGGCTTGGCATCCGGGTTGCCCAGCTGGTCGATGCTGTAGACAGTGACGGATTCGGCCGCATCCTTCTCCGGCATCAGCGGGGCATCGGCCCACAGGTTGTTGGACTTGGGATGGGTCTTGACGAACAGGGAACCGGAACCGTGGTTCTTCAGCTCGGCCACGACCTTCCAGGCGTACTGGGGATGCTTCTCCGGATCGGTACCGATCAGGCTGATGACGTCGGAACCCAGGTGGGAAGTGGACCACACGGGACCGAACTTCGGATGCACGAAGTTGGCACCGCGGCCGGGGTGGGGCTTCGGCTTGGTATCGACCAGGGCAGCCAGCTTGCCTTCCTTGGTATCGACGACCACCACCTTGTTGGAGGCGTTGGCAGCGACGAGGAAGTAACGCTTGGTGGCATCCCAACCGCCGTCATGCAGGAACTTGGCGGTTTCGATGGTGGTTTCCTTCAGGTTCTTCACGTCGGAGTAGTCCACCAGCTTGACCAGGCCGGATTCCTTCACCGTCACCACCCACTCGGGCTTGATCAGGGAGGAAACGATGGAGGCGACGCGGGGCTCCTGGTGATACTCGCCATCCACGGTGATGCCGCGGGTGGAGACGTTCTTCAGGGGCTCCAGGGTCATGCCGTCCAGGATGGTGTACTGGGGCGGCCAGTAGGAACCGACGATGGCGTACTTGTCTTCCCAGCCCTTGAACTTGGAGGTATCGACGGAACGGGCTTCCAGGCCGGCCTTCAGGGTGGCGACGATGGTGGGCTTCTCGAACCACATGTCGATCAGGTCCAGACGGCCGTCGCGGCCGATCACATAGACGTAGCGACCGGAAGCGGAAGTGCGGGAAATGTGCACGGCGTAGCCGGTCTTGACGATGCCCCAGATCTTCTTGGTGTCGCCGTCGATCAGTGCCACTTCGCCGGAGTCACGCAGGGTGGTGGAGAAGACGTTCTGCAGATTGATGTTGTTCATCTGCTTGGTGGGGCGCTCGGCCACGGGCACGTGCACCTTCCAGTTGGCCTTCATTTCCTTCATGCCCCACTCGGGCGGCACATCCGGCTGCTGCTGGATGTAGGTGGCCATGTTCTTGATTTCATCCTTGGACAGGATGTCGTCGAAGTTGGGCATGCCGCCTTCGGTACCGTAGGTCAGGATCTTTTCCAGACGGCCCTGGCCGAGCTTCTGGGTGTTCGCCGGCTCCAGGTTCTTGCCGGTGGCGCCCTTGCGCAGCATGCCGTGGCAGCCGGCGCAACGCTCGAAGTAGATCTTGGCGGAAGCCTCTTTGGCTTCCTTGGTCAGGCTCGGCGCGTTGGCTGCGGGTGCAGCGAATGCGGAGCCCATGGCGGCCGCGAGGGCCGTAAAGATAAAGGCACTAACTCCCTTTTTCATGCTTTCCTCTCCTCAATAGGAATTATCAGCAAACCGTTACCCCCGACACAGCATCCGGGGATGGCGAAAGATTGCGCCCGGTGACTTGTCCAAATCCTTGATGCGAATCAACTTCAAAAAGTAGGGATATTCACTAGAGTGGTGCCTAGGCCGAAACACCCCCAAAAGGGATTGAAGGCCGACGGCCAGCCCGGCTATGCTGCCTTTTGCCAAACGAGAAAAAATAATGCTCATGCCCGATCCGAACCGCACCCACCCTGCCCTGCCCGGCACCGTCTATCTCGTCGGCGGCGGCCCTGGCGACCCCGACCTGCTGACGGTACGCGCCGCCCGCCTGATTGCCCAGGCCGACGTGCTGGTCTACGACCACCTCATCGGCGACGGCATTCTGGACCTGGCCCGGCCCGACGCCGAGATCATCTACGCCGGCAAGGAAGCCTCGAAACACACCCTGCCCCAGGACGACATCAACCACCTGCTGGTGCAGCTGGCCCAGAAATACCGCTGCGTGGTCCGCCTCAAGGGCGGCGACCCCTTCATTTTCGGCCGCGGCGGCGAGGAGCTGGAGATCCTGGCCCGCCACGGCGTGCCCTTCCAGGTGGTGCCCGGCGTCACCGCGGCGGCTGGCTGCGCCGCTTACGCCGGCTTCCCCCTGACCCACCGGGACCACGCCCAGGTGCTGGTGTTCGCCACCGGCCACCTGAAGGACGGCACGGTCAATCTGGACTGGCAGGCCCTGGCCCGGCCCAAGCAGACCGTGGTTTTCTACATGGGAATTGCCGGCCTGGGAGAAATCAGCCGGCAGATGATCGCCCACGGCCTGCCGCCACAAACGCCGGCTGGCGTGGTGCAACAGGGCACCACCCGCCAGCAGCGGGTGGTGGTGGCCGATCTGGCCACTCTGGAAGCGAAGGTGCAGGAAGCGGGCATCACCACGCCGGCCCTGATTTTCGTCGGCGGCGTGCTGCAGCTGCAGCCCCAGCTCAGCTGGTTCGAACCCCAGGCTGCAGCCGAGACGGTCTAAGCCGGATCAGCCGGGTCGAAAGAGACAGCCCAGGAGCAGCAGGAAGGAGAACAGCAGCTGCAACTGGGCGGTGCGGCCGAGCAGCAGGTTGTGGCCGGTACCCGGCGTCGCCCGGGCGAAGCGCACCACCAGCAGCAGGGCCGGCGGCAGCGCCAGCAGGGGCAGGCCGGCGGCCAGATGGTGGCCGGAGGCGGCCAGCCAGCCCAGCAAAACGAAGGGCGCCAGCATCAACAGCCCGTATTCCACCCGGCATCCCGTCAGGCCCAGGCGCACCGCCAGGGTCCGCTTGCCGGCCCGGGCATCCCCGGCCCTATCCCGGGTGTTGTTCACCACGATCACCGCCGCCGCGAACAGGCCGGACATGTTGGCCAGGGCCAGGGCGGCCCGGCTGAGGCCGCCGGTCTGCAGGTAGTAGGTGCCGAGCACCGCCCCCAGACCGAAGAACAGCCACACGAAGACCTCGCCGAAAGGCCCGTAGGCAATGGGTTTGGGGCCGCCGGTGTAGGCCCAGCCACAGAACAGGGAAGCCAGGCCGAGCAAGACGATGGGCCAGCCGCCCTGCCCCACCAGATAGATGCCCAGCAGGAAGGCGCCGCCCAGGGCCAGGAAGCCGCCCCGCTTGACCTGGGCGGCGCTGAGCCAGCCCATGGCCGTGGCCCGGGGCGGGCCCAGGCGGTCCGGCGCGTCCGTGCCGCGCTCGAAGTCGCCCACGTCGTTGAGCAGGTTGGTGCCGATCTGGATCAGCAGGGCCGCCGCCAGGGTCACCAGGGCCACCAGCCAGCGCAGCTGGCCCGTTTCCGACCAGGCCAGGGCGCAGGTGGACAGCACCGGGGCCGCCGCCACCGGCAGGGTGCGGGGCCGCAGGGCGAGCCACCAGGCCTGCCCGGGTGTGGGACGGGAGAGGCTGGCGAGTGTGGAAGCGTTCATGGGCAACGGGCGTAAGGGAAAAACAGGCCACAGTCTAACCACAGCGCGGCAAAACGGCGCATGGCCAGATCAAAAGGTGCCGAATTTATCCCGGAACGAAGACTGTGAGAGAATGCGGCCTTTGCAAAAACCGCCCCACGGGGTGGGTGTATTTGGTGCCGGGAGAGGGACTCGAACCCTCACACTGTTACCAGCGGCGGATTTTGAATCCGCTGCGTCTACCGATTCCGCCATCCCGGCCCGGGACGCCCGGCCAGAGCTGGCGGGCACTACTGCGCGAGGGGCGCATTATCACCGATTCACGACGCCCCCACAAGCCGGACGAGGACACCCGCCGCCTGCTCCGGGCACCACCGCCAAAGCCGCAAGACCATGAGCCTTTCCGTCGACCTTTTCGACTTTCCCCTGCCGCCCGAACTGATCGCCCAGCATCCGGCCAGGGAACGCAGCGCCAGCCGCCTGCTGCACGTGGACGGCCCCCACCTGGCCGACCTGCGCTTCACTGACCTGCCCGGCCTGCTGGCCCCCGGCGACCTGCTGGTGTTCAACGATACCCGGGTGATCAAGGCCCGCTTCTTCGGCCAGAAGGACTCCGGCGGCCAGGTGGAAGTGCTGCTGGAGCGCATCGTGGACGAGCGCCACGCCCTGGCCCAGGTGCGGGCCAGCAAGTCGCCCAAGGCCGGTACCCGCATCACCCTGGAAAACGCTTTCAGCCTGGTGTGCAGCGGCCGCCGGGGTGAGTTCTTCGCCCTCGAACTGGAAGGCGAAGGCAATCTGTGGGACCTGGCCGAACAGTACGGCCGCCTGCCCCTGCCGCCCTATATTGAGCATGGGGTGGAAGCGGAGGACGAGGCCCGCTACCAGACCGTCTATGCCCGCCACCCGGGCGCCGTGGCAGCGCCCACCGCCGGGCTGCACTTCGATGAGGCAATGCTGGAGCGGCTCTCCGAGCAGGGTGTCCGCCGAGCCGCGCTGACGCTGCATGTGGGGGCAGGCACCTTCCAGCCGGTGCGCGTGGAAAAGATCGACGAGCACAAGATGCACAGCGAGCGCTTCCACGTGCCGGAAGAAACCGCTGCGGCCATCGCTGCCACCCGGGAACGGGGCGGCAGGGTGGTGGCGGTGGGCACCACCTCCCTGCGCACCCTGGAATCGGCCGCCTGCGGCAACGGCCTGGTACGGGCCGGCAGCGGCGAGACGGACATCTTCATCACCCCGGGCTACCGCTTCCAGGTGGTGGACCGGCTCATCACCAATTTCCACCTGCCCCGCTCCACCCTGCTCATGCTGGTCTCCGCCTTCGCCGGCCTGGACCCCATCCGCGCCGCCTACGCCCACGCGGTGGCAGAAAAATACCGCTTCTTCAGCTACGGCGACGCCATGCTGCTGGAGCGGGAAGACAAGTCATAGCCACAGAGGACACAGAGATCACAGAGTAAAACCAACGCCCCCTTCATCCACCGGGGCAAGACCTACGGTCAACTTCTCTCTGTGTTCTCTGTGCCCTCTGTGGCAAAAATGGTTTTCAGGAATTTAGGAATACGTCCATGCAGTTCGAACTTCTCAAGACCGACGGCCAGGCCCGTCGCGGCACCCTGACCCTGGCCCACGGCACGGTGCAGACCCCGGTGTTCATGCCGGTGGGCACCTACGGCACGGTCAAGGCCATGACGCCCCAGTCCCTGCACGACATCGGCGCCCAGATCTGCCTCGGCAACACCTTCCACCTGTGGCTGCGCCCGGGCCTGGAAGTAATCAAGGCCCACGGCGGCCTGCACGACTTTATGGGCTGGAACAAGCCCATCCTCACCGATTCGGGCGGCTTCCAGGTCTTCTCCCTGGGCGCCCTGCGCAAGATCACCGAGGAAGGAGTGAAGTTCTCCTCCCCCATCGACGGCGCCAAGCTGTTCCTGACGCCGGAAGAGTCCATGCGCATCCAGCACACGCTGAACTCGGACATCGTCATGATCTTCGACGAATGCACGCCCTACCCGGCCACCGTGGACGAGGCGGCCAAGTCCATGCGCCTCTCCCTGCGCTGGGCC
The DNA here is from genome assembly GCF_058809645.1 of Azospira sp. MPR-E4. Lineage (NCBI taxonomy): Bacteria > Pseudomonadati > Pseudomonadota > Betaproteobacteria > Rhodocyclales > Rhodocyclaceae > Azospira > Azospira sp. MPR-E4. Next base: position 56,848 of record NZ_JBXAST010000006.1, read on the forward strand.
CAGCGCTCCATCGACGAGCACCGTCGCCTGGGCAACGGCAACGCCCTCTTCGGCATCGTCCAGGGCGGCATGTACGAGACCCTGCGCGACGAATCCCTGGCCGGCCTGGATGAAATGGGCTTCGACGGCATGGCCATCGGCGGCCTTTCCGTGGGCGAGCCCAAGGAAGACATGGCCCGCATCCTGGCCCACACCGCACCGAAACTGCCCGCCCACAAGCCCCGCTACCTGATGGGCGTTGGCACGCCGGAAGACCTGGTGCATGCGGTGAGCCAGGGCATCGACATGTTCGACTGCGTCATGCCCACCCGCAACGCCCGCAACGGCCACCTGTTCACCCGCTACGGCGACCTCAAGATCAAGAACGCCATCCACCGCCAGGACACCGGCCCCCTGGACCCTTCCTGCGACTGCTACACCTGCCGCAACTTCAGCCGGGCCTACCTGCACCACCTCTTCCGCGCCGGGGAAATCCTCGGCTCCATGCTCAACACCATCCACAACCTGCACTACTACCAGGTGCTGATGGCCGAATTGCGCGCCGCTATTGAAGAAGGGCGCCTGCAGCCCCATATGGAGAACTTCCATCGGGACCGTTCCCGGGGTGCCAGCCCGGCGGCCGGCTAAAGCCGCACCGTAGGTCCGCCACCGGGCATCCGCGCCATGGCTCGGTGGTACAATGCCCCGTTCAAATTTCGAAGCAATCAAGGAGTAAAACCGTGCTGATTAGCGCCGCTCACGCCCAGGCCGCAGGCCAGGCTGCCGACCCCACCGGGGGCCTGATGCAATTCCTGCCCATCATCCTGATGTTCGTGGTGTTGTGGTTCCTCATGATCCGCCCCCAGATGAAGAAGGCCAAGGAACACAAGGCCATGGTGGACGCCCTGCAAAAGGGTGACGAAGTGGTCACCCAGGGCGGCATGGTGGGCCGCGTCTCCAAGATCGGCGACGCTTACGTCCATCTGGAAATCGCCCCCAACACCGAAGTCGTGGTGCAGAAACCCGCCATCGGGGTGCTGCTGCCCAAGGGAACCCTGAAGTCCCTGTAAGTCATCCCCGGGGCCGGATTCGTCCGGCCCCTTGCCTTTTTCGGTCCCCCAGGAACCGCCCATGAACCGCTATCCGCTCTGGAAATACATCACCGTCGTCGTCGCACTGGTGATCGGTTTCCTCTACACCCTGCCCAATTTCTTCGGTGAAGCCCCGGCCGTCCAGCTTTCCCCGGCCCGCGCCACCCTGAAGACCGATGCCCAGCTGCTGTCCCGCGTCGAAGCCGCCCTGCAGGGCGCCGGCATCAGCCACGACGGCATCTTCCTCGACAGCAACGGCGTCAAGACCCGCTTCAAGGACACCGACACCCAGCTCAAGGTCAAGGACCTGCTGGAAAAGACCTTCAACCCGAATCCCCAGGACGCCCAGTACGTGGTCGCCCTGAACCTGCTCTCCTCCTCCCCCAAGTGGCTCTCCAACCTGGGCGCCCTGCCCATGTACCTGGGCCTGGACCTGCGGGGCGGCGTGCACTTCCTGCTGCAGGTGGACATGGCCGGCGCGCTGACCAAGCGCCTGGACTCCATGTCGGCCGACCTGCGCACCCTGCTGCGGGACAAGAACCTGCGCCACGCCGGCATCAACCGGGAAGGCAATGCGGTGGTGGTCAAGTTCCGCGACGCCGACACCCGCACCAAGGCCCGCATCGCGCTGGAAGACAACCAGCCCGACCTGACCTTCGTGGACGGCCAGGACGGTTCCGACCTGAAGCTCACCGCCAGCTTGAAGCCCACGGCGGTCAAGCGCATCCAGGACTTCGCCCTGAAGCAGAACATCACCACCCTGCACAACCGGATCAACGAGCTGGGCGTGGCCGAGCCGGTGATCCAGCAGCAGGGCGCCGACCGCATCGTGGTGCAGCTGCCCGGCGTGCAGGACACGGCCAAGGCCAAGGACATCCTGGGCCGCACCGCCACCCTGGAAATCCGCATGGTGGACGACACCCCGGGCGCCCTGGAAGCGGCCATGGCCGGCCAGGCACCCTTCGGCACCGAGCTTTACAGCGAACGGGGCGGCTCGCCCCTGCTGGTGAAGAAGCAGGTGGTGCTGACCGGCGACCGCCTCACCGACGCCCAGCCCGGCTTCGACGGCCAGACCCACGAACCGGCGGTGCACCTGACCCTGGATTCCGCCGGCGCCCGCATCTTCAAGGACATCACCCGGGAGAACGTGGGCAAGCGCATGGCCATCCTGCTCATTGAAAAGGGCAAGGGCGAAGTGGTCACCGCCCCGGTAATCCGCACCGAAATCGGCGGCGGCCGGGTCCAGATCAGCGGCAAGATGAGCACCATGGAAGCCAACGACACCGCCCTGCTTCTGCGGGCCGGTTCCCTGGCGGCGCCCATGGACATCGTCGAAGAGCGCACCATCGGCCCCTCCCTCGGCGCCGACAACATCAGCAAGGGCTTCCACTCCACCCTGTGGGGCTTCCTCGCCATTGCCGCCTTCATGATGTGCTACTACCTCATGTTCGGCCTCATCTCCACCCTGGCCCTGGCGGCCAACCTGATGTTCCTGGTGGCCCTGCTGTCCCTCATGCAGGCCACCCTGACCCTGCCGGGCATCGCCGCCATCGCCCTGACTCTGGGCATGGCCATCGACTCCAACGTGCTGATCAACGAACGGGTGCGGGAAGAACTGCGCAACGGCGCCAGCCCCCAGGCGGCCATCTCTGCCGGTTACGAGCGGGCCTTCGGCACCATCCTGGACTCCAACGTCACCACCCTGATCGCCGGCGTTGCCCTGCTGGCCTTCGGCTCCGGCCCCATCCGGGGCTTCGCCGTGGTGCACTGCCTGGGCATCCTGACCTCCATGTTCAGTTCCGTGGTGGTCTCCCGGGCCCTGGTCAACCTCATCTACGGTCGCCGCAAGAAGCTGGACAAGGTCTCCATCGGCCAGGTCTGGAAGCCCGGCCTGGACAGCGCCAAGTAAGCGCCTAGCAAGGGATACTCATCATGGAATTTTTCAAGATCCGCAAGGACATCCCCTTCATGCGCCATGCGCTGGTGTTCAACGTCATTTCGTTGGTCACCTTCCTCCTGGCCGTGTTCTTCCTCGCCACCCGGGGCCTGCATCTGTCGGTGGAATTCACCGGCGGCACCCTGATCGAGGTCAACTACAGCCAGGCTGCCGACCTGGAGAAGATCCGCGGCGCCCTGGGCAAGTCCGGCTTCTCCGACTACTCGGTGCAGAACTTCGGCTCCTCCCAGGACGTGCTGATCCGTCTGCCCCTGAAGTCCGAGCAGAACACGGCCAAGCTGGGCGAGTCCGTCATGGCCGCCCTCTCCGCCGAGGACGCTTCCGCCTCCCTGCGCCGGGTCGAGTTCGTCGGCCCCCAGGTGGGCAAGGAACTGGCGGAGAACGGCGCCATGGCCCTGCTGGTGGTGATCATCGGCATCGTCATCTACCTGGCCTTCCGCTTCGAATGGCGCTTCTCGGTGTCGGCCATCATCGCCAACCTGCACGACGTCATCATCATCCTGGGCTTCTTCGCCTTCTTCCAGTGGGAATTCTCCCTCTCGGTGCTGGCGGCGGTGCTGGCGGTGCTGGGCTACTCGGTGAACGAATCCGTGGTGGTCTTCGACCGGGTGCGGGAAACCTTCCGCAAGGCCCGCGGCATGACCACGCCCCAGGTGCTGGACCACGCCATCACCAGCACCATCTCCCGCACCATCATCACCCACGGCTCCACCCAGATGATGGTGCTGTCCATGCTGGTGTTCGGCGGCGAGACCCTGCACTACTTCGCCATGGCCCTGACCATCGGCATCCTCTTCGGCATCTACTCCTCGGTGCTGGTGGCCAGCCCCCTGGTGATGTGGCTGGGGGTGTCCCGGGAGCAGTTCATCAAGGCCCCCAAGGCCAAGGACCCCAACGTCAGCGACGACGGCGCCTGCGTCTGAGTCTGGATCAGCAACGGCCGGTTACATTCGGCCACAGCCCCGCCCCTGCGGCAGGGGCTACAATTCGACGGGTCGCCTGCCACCGCGGGCGGCCCGTTTTACTTGCATGAGGGAGAAACACCCATGAGCACGCAGAAAATCAAGGTGTGGGACCTGCCCACCCGCCTCTTCCACTGGCTGCTGGCCGCCCTGGTGCTGGGCGCCGTGGTCACCGGCCAGGTCGGCGGCAACGCCATCTTCGTTCACGGCAAGCTGGGCCTGGCCATCGTCGGCCTGCTGGTGTTCCGCTTGGTGTGGGGCGTGGCCGGTTCCACCTACGCCCGCTTCAGCCAGTTCGTGCCCGGCCCCGGCGCCATCAAGGCCTATCTGCAGGGCCGCTGGCAGGGCCTGGGCCACAATCCCCTGGGCGCCCTCTCCGTGCTGGCCCTGCTGGCCCTGCTGCTGTTCCAGGTGGTATCCGGCCTCTTCGCCAACGACGACATCGCCTTCCGCGGCCCCCTCATGGACCTGGTGGGCAAGGACCTCTCCGACACCCTCTCCGGCCTGCACAAGGGCGCCTTTCCCCTGATCCTGGCCCTGGTGCTGGTGCACGTGGGCGCCATCGTCTTCTACGCCCGGGTGAAGAAGGACAACCTGGTCAAGCCCATGCTCACCGGCTGGAAGGAACTGCCGGCAGCACAGCCCGCCGTGCCCGCCACCGCCCATGCCCAGGGCGGCGGCCTGGTGGCCTTCATCGTCGCCCTGGCCCTGGCGGCCCTGGCCGTCTGGGGCGCGTCCGGCGCCTGGATCGCGCCGCCGCCCCCGCTGCCGGCATCGGCACCGGCCACGCCCAGCTGGTAAGCGTCGAGCCCCCAAAGAAAAGGCCGCCCACGGGCGGCCTTTTCTTTGCCTGCACGCTCCGGACAGGGCGACGCCAGGGCCGCCTGCCGGATGCAAGGACCTCAGTCCTTCATGCGGAACTTGTCGTGGCAGGACTTGCAGGTCTCGCCGGTCTTGCCGAACTGGGCCTTGATGGCGTTCACGTCGCCGCCGGCGGCCACTTCGGCCAGCTTGTTGGCTTCGGCATTGAAGGCGCGGGCGATCTTGCCCACTTCCTCCTGCTGCTGGAAGAACTCGGGCTTGACCCGGGTCTTCTGGCCGCCGGCGTCCTTGTCGGAGCCGGGCACGTAGAGGGCGCCCATGCCGGAGTTGGCGATGGCGGCGATGGTGCGGGCAGCGGCCAGGACCTGGTCCTTGTTGTAGGCAGCCGGGTTGTCGATGGTCTGCTCCTTGATCTTGCCCATGTTCCAGGACATGTAGGAGTAGCCGGCCTTGCGGTACTTGATGGCGTCTTCGGGCTTGACCTGGGCGGAAGCGCCGGCGGCCACGGCCAGGGCGGAAAGGGCGAGCAGGAGCTTGGGCAGTTTCTTCATGGCATTTCTCTCGTGTTGTGGTTTGAATGGAAAGGCTGATGGTGGCACCGCAAGGCGCGGCGCAACGACGGGCAATTATACGACTCAAGGCAATGGCATATCAGCCGGCATTAATGTACGGCACCCACCGGACAAGACCGGAGCAACAGCCTGGAAACGGCCGCAGATGCGGCTGCCAGCCGGGCTGGGAGCAAGAAAAAAGGCGGCCGCAGCCGCCCTTTTCCACCGGATTTTTACAACTTTTACACGGCAAAGACGTGCTTGGCGCGCAGGGTCTTGCCCTCGGCCGCCAGCTGGATCAGGCGGTCGATATTGGGATGCTTGCCCGGATGCAGCTTGGCATCCTCGCTGTGCTCGGCATAGATCTCGATGCCCTTCAGCGCGGCCTGGGGCGTGATGGCGCCGTAGGTCTGGGCCAGGTGGTTGTAGACGGCGACGGAACCGGCGCTGCCCGGCTTGTTCTCGATGGTGGCGACGGTATTGCCTTCGGCATCGAGCAGGTTGATGGCGGCCAGGTGGGAAATGCCCGGCAGCTTCTTCAGGTTTTCAGCAAAGCTCATGGGGAAACTCTGGTTGTAGTTCTTGGGAGAAAAAAATCAGCGCCGGCGCAGCATGCCAAACAGCACGCCGGTGATGGCGCAGGCCGAGGCGATGCCGAAGGCGATGGCCTTGATGCCCCGCTCGGGCCCGTAGACGCCGAGCAGCAGGCCGGCCAGCAGCAGGCCCAGCAACAGGCCGGCCAGGCCGCCCTGGCGGGCGCCCCGGACCATGGCCTTCTGCCGGGCTTCAAGACAGTCGGGGCAGAGGTCGCTCCGACGGTCCTCCATGGGCTGATCGCAGCGGGGGCAGCGCATGGGCTTAGATGCGCTTGGCCAGTTCGGCAGCCTTGCCGGTGTAGTCCCAGGGCGTCAGCTTGAGCAGTTCGGCCTTGGCGGCTTCCGGGATTTCCAGGGACTGCACGAAGGTCTGCATGCCTTCGCGGGTGACGCGGGTGCCCCGGGTCAGTTCCTTGAGCTTCTCGTAGGCCTGGGGCACGGCGTAGCGGCGCATCACGGTCTGGATCGGCTCGGCCAGCAGTTCCCAGTTGGCGTTGAGGTCGTCGTGCATGGCCTGGGCATTCACTTCCAGCTTGTTCAGGCCGCGCAGCAGGGAATCGTAGCCGAGCAGGGCGTAGCCGAGGCCGACGCCCATGTTGCGCAGCACGGTGGAGTCGGTCAGGTCGCGCTGCCAGCGGGAGATGGGCAGCTTCTCGGAGAGGTGCTTCAAGACGGCGTTGGCCAGGCCCAGGTTGCCTTCGGAGTTCTCGAAGTCGATGGGATTGACCTTGTGCGGCATGGTGGAGGAACCCACTTCGCCGGCCTTCACCTTCTGCTTGAAGAAGCCCAGGGAGATGTAGCCCCAGACGTCCCGGTCCAGGTCGATGAGGATGGTGTTGGTGCGGGCGAAGGCGTCATACAGTTCGGCCATGGCGTCATGGGGCTCGATCTGGATGGTGTAGGGGTTGAATTCCAGGCCCAGGCTCTCGACGAAGCGCTTGGCGAAGCCTTCCCAGTCGAAGCCGGGGTAGGCGGCCAGGTGGGCGTTGTAGTTGCCGACGGCGCCGTTGATTTTGCCCAGCAGGCCGACCTCGGCGATGCGGACGCGGGCCCGGTTGAGGCGATAGACGGCGTTGGCCAGTTCCTTGCCCATGGTGGAAGGCGTCGCCGGCTGGCCATGGGTGCGGCTCATCATGGGCACCTCGGCCAGTTCATGGGCCAGGTCGCGCAGGCGGCCGATGACCTTGTCCAGGGAGGGCAGCATCACCTCGTCCCGGGCGGCCTTGAGCATGAGGGCGTGGGAGAGGTTGTTGATGTCTTCGGAGGTGCAGGCGAAGTGGATGAATTCGGTGACCTTGGTGACTTCGGCGTTGGCCTTGGTCTTGTCCTTGATCCAGTATTCCAGGGCCTTCACGTCGTGGTTGGTGGTGGCCTCGATGGCCTTCACCTCGGCGGCCTGTTCGGGGCCGAAACCGGCCACCAGGGCGTCCAGCTCGGCCACGGTGGCGGCGGAGAAGGCGGGGATTTCGGCGAAATGGGGTTCAGCCGCCAGGGCCTTGAGCCATTCGATTTCCACCTGGAGGCGGCGGCGGATCAGGCCGTACTCGGAGAACTGGGGACGCAGGGCATCCACCTTGCCGGCATAGCGGCCGTCCAGGGGGGAAAGGGCGGTGAGAGCGTGAAGAGACATGGAATGGGTATCCTGTTGAGCCAAGAGCGGAATTTTACCCGCCGGGCAAAGGTCTGGGCAAACCGGAATTGCCGTCCCCGAACCAGCACGGCATGGCGTACGTGACTTGCTTGGCAGGGGACGGTGGTCCGGGGTGTTATACTTTGCCTCCCCATCCGGCCGGGCCTGCCCGGTCGAAAACACGCATACAGACAACGAGAAGCTCATGAAACTGATCGGTTCCTACACCAGCCCCTTCGTGCGCAAGGTACGGGTGGTCCTGGCGGAAAAGAAGATCGAGGCCGAGTTCGAAATCGAGTCGCCGTGGACGCCGGAAAGCCGCGTTCCGGAGCACAACCCCCTGGGCAAGATTCCCGTCCTGCTGCTGGACGACGGCACGCCCCTGTTCGATTCCCGGGTCATCGTCGAATACCTGGACAACGTCACCCCCAACAACAAGCTGATGCCCGCCCCCAACCGGGAACGCATGGAAGTGAAGCGCTGGGAGGCCCTGGCCGACGGCCTGCTGGAAGCGGCGGTGGCCACCTTCCTCGAAGGCAAGCGGCCGAAGCAGAAGCAGGATGGAGCCACCATCGCCCGGCAACGGGAAAAGATCCAGCGCACCCTGGACTACATGGCCAAGGAACTGGGCGAGAACCCCTGGTGTATGGGCACCCACTTCTCCCTGGCGGACATCGCCGTGGGCGTCGCCCTGGGCTACCTGGACTTCCGCTTTGCCGACATCGAATGGCGGCCGGCCTATCCGGGCCTGGCCCGCATCCACGAGAAGCTGATGCAGCGCCCCGCCTTCAGCGACACCCTGCCCCACGACTGAACGCCAGGGCTCGGCGGCCATTGCGCCTCCCCGAAAAAGGCTGCCCGCGGGCAGCCTTTTTTCTTGCCCCCGGCATTATCCTAGGGCGAAAGGGGACGGTTTTTCGGTAGAGTAGGGACTATCGCCGGGACACCGGGGTCAATGCAGGCAGAGGCAGGAGGCTGGCATGGAATATGGGCACGATCATCCCACCCGCCACATTCTGGTGGTGGACGACGAACTGAGCATCCTCCATGCCGTGGAGCGGGAGCTCAAGGGCCGCCGCCTGGGCCGCTATGCCTTCACCGTGGCCGGTTTCACCGACCCGCGCCAGGCCCTGGTGGCGGCCGAGCGGCAGACCTTCGACGCCGTCATCAGCGACTTCCGCATGCCGGGCATGGACGGCCTGGAATTCCTCAAGGCCCTGGCGGCCATCCAGCCGGACTGTCCCCGCCTGGTCCTGAGCGGCCAGACCGACATGGACAGCCTGGTGCGCATGGTCAATGAAACCCACATCTACCGGTTCATCGCCAAGCCCTGGCCGGCCTACATGCTGCAGGCCGCCCTCGCCCAGGCCATCGACTACGCCGAGACCCTGGCCGAAAACCGGCGCCTGGCCGAAGCGGCGCGCCAACGCCAGCTGTCGGAACTGCTGCCGGAACCGGCGGCGGTGGAACAGCTGCTGATCGTGGACGACGACATGGGCGTGCTCAACAGCCTGGCCCGGGTGCTCACCCACCACAGCAAGTCCGACGGCCTCTTCGCCGCCATCCTGGCCGAACAGCACGGCCAGCCCCGCCGCCGGACCCTGGCGGAGGACCACATCAGCGTCCAGATCACCCCCTCCCCCGCCTACGCCCTGCAGATGGCCGAGCGGGTCGCCTTTTCCTGCATCATCGCCGACTACCGCATGCCGGAGATGAACGGGATCGAACTGCTGCAGCGCTTTGCCGCCCGCCAGCCGGACTGCAGCCGCATCCTCATCAGCGGCCAGATCGGCGAGGCCGAACTGGCCCAGGCCATCCAGCAGGCCCACATCTTCGCCTTCGTCGAAAAGCCCTGGAGCGACTTCGAACTGAAGGCCAACATCGCCCTCGCCCTGGCCCAGCACCGCCTGCAGCTGGAAAACCGCTGGCTGGCGGCATTCATGCGGCCGGAGGCGGAGCCGGCGGCTTCCGGAGTCTTCCCAGGATGATTGAAAACGACCTGCCCGAGGCGGGGGACGCCCCCCTGCACCAGGAAACCGTCCTGGTGGTGGACGACACCAAGGAAAACCTCACCGTCATCGGCGAGCTGCTCAATCCCCACTACAACGTGCGCATCGCCAACAGCGGCCAGCGGGCCCTGAAGGTGGCCAACAGCACCCCGGTGCCGGACCTGATCCTGCTCGACATCATGATGCCGGAGATGGACGGCTACGAAACCCTGGCCGAGCTGCGGGCCAATCCGGCCACCCGGCACATTCCGGTGATCTTCGTCACGGCCCTGGATGCGGACGAGGACGAGGAGCGGGGCCTGGCCCTGGGGGCCGTGGATTACATCGCCAAGCCCATCCGCCCGGCCATCCTGCTGGGACGCATCCGCACCCAGCTGGACCTGAAGCTGGCCCAGGACCAGCTGCGCCGGCAGAACGCCTCCCTGGAGGCGGAAGTGCAGCGCCGGGTGGCGGAAAACCTGGCCATCCAGGAACAGGGGCAGCGCAACGAGGCCCGTCTCAACCGCATGCGGCAGCTGATCCTTTCCTCCGCCAGCGAAGGCATCTTCGGCGTGGACGTGGAGGGGCGCATCAATTTCATCAACCCGGCCGCCACGGCCCTGCTGGGCTACACCGAGGAGGAACTGCTCGGCCAGGACTCCCACCGCATGCTGCACCACTCCCACATCGACGGCAGCCACTACGCCGTCGAAGACTGCCCCATGCACCTGTGCCTGCACTCCGGCATCACCATCCGGGACCGGGAAAGCACCCTCTGGCACCGGGACGGCACGCCCCTGCCCCTGGAGTGCTCCCACACCCCCATCGTCGAGGACGGCAGGATCATCGGCGCCGTCACCACCCTGCGCGACATCCGGGACCGCAAGCGCTACCTGGAACAGCTGGAGCGCCACTCCAACTACGACGAACTGACGGACCTGCCCAACCGCAACCTGCTCTACGACCGCCTCAACCACAATATCGAGGTGTGCCGCCGCAGCGGCATGAACATCGCCGTCCTCACCCTCAACCTGGACCGCTTCAAGAGCATCAACGACACCCTGGGCCGGGCCGCCGGCGACCAGGTGCTGCGGGAAGTGGCCCAGCGCCTGGGGCGCCAGGTGCGCAAGATGGACACCCTGGCCCGCCTCGAAGGGGACGAGTTCGTGCTGGTGGTGGAGGTGGCCACGGCCGAGCAGTCCAGCGCCTTCGCCCAGCCCATCCTGAAGGCCCTGGCCAATCCCTTCCACGTGGCGGAGCGGGAGTTTTTCCTGTCCGGCAGCATCGGCATCGCCACTTTTCCCAAGGACGGCGACAACGGCGAGGAACTGCTGCGCAACGCCGACGCCGCCATGTACAAGGCCAAGACCAAGGGCGGCAACCGCTTCCAGTTCTACACGGCGGAAATGAACCAGCGCTCCCTGGAGCGCCTGGACCTGGAAAACGGCCTGCGCCGGGCCATCGACCAGGGCGAGCTGGTGGTGTACTACCAGCCCCAGGTAAACCTGCGCAACGGCGCCATCATCGGCGCCGAAGCCCTGGTGCGCTGGCAGGACCCGGAGAAGGGCCTGGTCATGCCCGGCTCCTTCATCGCCCTGGCGGAGGAAACCGGCCTCATCGTGCCCCTCGGCGAATGGGTGCTGCGCACCGCCTGCAGCCAGAACAAGGCCTGGCAGGACGCGGGCCTGCCCAAGATTCCCGTAGCGGTGAATCTGTCCGCCCGCCAGTTCGCCGCCCAGGATGTGGTGGAGCTGGCCGCCCGCATCCTGCACGACACCGGGCTGGCCCCCAACTACCTGGAACTGGAGCTGACGGAGAGCGCCGTCATGGCCGACGCCGAGGCCTTCATCCGCGCCACGGAAAAGCTCAAGGGCCTCTCCATCGCCCTCTCCATCGACGACTTCGGCACCGGCTTCTCCTCCCTCAGTTACCTCAAGCGCTTCGCCATCGACCGGCTGAAAATCGACCAGACCTTCGTCCGCGACATCACCCACGATCCCGACAGCGCTTCCATCGCCCTGGCCATCATTTCCCTGGCCCATAGCCTGAAGCTGCTGGCCATTGCCGAAGGGGTGGAGACGGAGGCCCAGCTCAATTTCCTGCGGGCCCGCAATTGCGACGAAATGCAGGGCTACTTCTTCAGCCCGGCCCTGCCCGCCGACGAATTCGAGGCCATGCTGCGCCAGGGCCGCAAGCTGGAGTTCCAGCCCGAGTCCAAGGTACCCGGACGCACCCTGCTGCTGGTGGACGACGAACCTGGGATTCTCTCGGCCCTGAAACGCCTTTTCCGCCGCGAAGGCTACGTCATCCTCACCGCCAACAGCGGCAAGGAGGGCCTGGACATCCTGGCCGGCCACGACGTCGGGGTCATCATTTCCGACGCCCGCATGCCGGAGATGGACGGTGCCGAATTTCTGGGCAAGGTGCGGGCCATGTACCCGGACACCATGCGCATCATCCTTTCCGGCTACACCGACCTGAAGGCCGTCACCAGTGCGGTGAACCGGGGCGAACTGTTCAAGTTCCTGACCAAGCCCTGGGACGACGGCGAACTGCTGGAAACAATCCGGGACGCCTTCCGCCAGTACGAAATGCGCAAGCCGCCGCCCGCCGACGGCGCCGCGCCGGAGCACTGAGGCCGGCTGGGAAAGCCGGCCGTGCCTGTGCTACCCTTTTGACATGTCCCGCCGCCCCAGCGTGCGGCCACTCCCTCATTCAGGAATGCAGATCGTGGACCAAAACAACATCCGCCACATCCTCGTTGTGGACGACGAGCCCAACATTGTCAGCGCCGTGCAACGGGAGCTGGCCTCGCCGCCCCACGGCCGCTACCGCTATCAGGTGACCGGCTGCACCGACCCGCTGCAGGCCCTGGCCAAGGCCCGGGAACAGAGTTTCGACGCGGTCATCAGCGACTACCGCATGCCCGACATGGACGGCCTGGAGTTCCTCAAGGAACTGACTCTGTTGCAGCCCGAATGCGCCCGCCTGGTGCTGAGCGGCCAGACCGACATGGCCACCCTGATCCGCATGGTCAACGAGACCCACATCTACCGCTTCATTCCCAAGCCCTGGCACGACTACTACCTGAAAAGCTCCCTGGCCCAGGCCATCGGCTATCACCAGACCCTGCGCCAGCACCGGGAACTGGCGGCTGTGGTGCGGCAGCGGCAGATCAGCGTGCCGCCCCTGCCCGAAGGCAACATGGAGCAGATCCTGATCGTGGATCACGACCCGGGCGTACTCGGCTCCCTCTCCCGGGTGCTCACCCACCACTCCGAGGTGGACGACCTCTACCTGGCGATCCGTGCCGAAGTGGCCCACGCCACCACGCCGGTGCTGCAGGAAGGCAAGATCAGCGTGCAGGTCACGCCCTCGGCCCGCCACGCCCTGGAGCTGGTGAAGAACAACACCTTCTCCTGCATCATCGCCGACCGCAAGATGCCGGAAATGGACGGAGTGGAGTTGCTGCAGCGCTTTGCCGACCTGCAGCCCGACTGCTTCCGCATCCTCATCAGCAACGAAATCTGCGAAGGCGACCTGATCCAGGCCATCGGCGGCGCCAACATCTTCGCCTTCATCCAGAAGCCCTGGAGCGATTTCGAACTGAAGAACAGCATCGCCCAGGCCCTGGCCCAGCGCCGCATGCTCCTGGAAAACCGGCAACTGGCCGAGATCGTGCAGCAGGCCGGCGCCGTGTAGCACCGGGGCCGGCCCCGCGCCGGCCCGGCCACAGCCGGTTTTACCCGCCCTCTAGCGGATGACGCCGCCGCCCAGGCAGACCCGGGACTCGTACAGCACCACCGACTGCCCCGGGGTCACGGCCCATTGGGGTTCGGCGAAATCGATCAGGCAGGATTCCCCATCCACCCGCTCCACCTCGCAGGGCGCGTCCTCCTGCCGGTAGCGGGTCTTGGCGCAATAGACCCAGTGGGGCCGCGGCGCCCGGCCCGAAACCCAGGACAGGTCATGGGCTTCCAGGCGGCCCGAGAGCAGGGCCGGATGGTCGTGGCCCTGGACCACGTAGAGCACGTTGGCCGCCACGTCCTTCTTCGCCACGAACCAGGCATCGTGCTCGCCGTTGGCCTTCTGGCCGCCGGCCAGGCCGCCGATGTGCAGGCCCTTGCGCTGGCCGATGGTGTGGTAGGTCATGCCGTCGTGTTCCCCCAGCACCTTGCCGCTGTCCAGATCCCGGATCTCGCCCTTCTGCGGCGGCAGGTAGCGCATCAGGAAATCCTTGAAGGGCCGCTCGCCGATGAAGCAGATGCCGGTGGAGTCCTTCTTCGCCGCCACGTGCAGTCCTTCCTCCAGGGCCAGCTTGCGCACGTCCCGCTTGTACCAGTCGGCCAGGGGGAAGAGGGTCTTGGACAGCTGGGCCTGGTTGAGGCGGTGCAGGAAGTAGCTCTGGTCCTTGGTGCCGTCCTCGGCCTTGAGCAGTTGGTACTCGACGCCGACGCCGGCCGGATGGGGCACTTCCCGCACCCCGGCATAGTGGCCGGTGGCGATCTTGTCGGCTCCCAGCTGCATGGCGTGGTCGAGGAAGGCCTTGAACTTGATTTCCGAGTTGCACAGGATGTCCGGATTGGGGGTGCGGCCGGCCTGATATTCCTTGAGGAACTCGGCGAAGACCCGCTCCTTGTACTCCTTGGCGAAATTCACCACCTCCACGTCGATGCCGATGGTGTCAGCCACGCTCATGACGTCGATGAGGTCCTGGCGGGAGGAGCAGTATTCCTCATTGTCGTCGTCCTCCCAGTTTTTCATGAAGAGGCCCACCACCTTCCAGCCCTGGCGCTTCAGCAGCAGGGCTGCGACGGAGGAATCCACCCCGCCGGAAAGACCGACCACGACCGTACCTTTTTCCTGTGCTGCGCTCATTGCTTCACCTGTCTTTCCATCTGTTCCTGGACCGCCTCGGCCACCCGGTGCCGTGCTTCCGGGTCCCGGCCGTCCAGCCAATCCTCGAAGGGGATGACAGCCGGCGTCTCCCCGTAGTCAAAAAACCAGCTATCCACCGCAAACTTTTCCCCGTTGCCGTCCTCGATGGCGGCGGTCCAGTGATCGAAGATCAGGCCGCGGCGCCGCATCTGGCGGGGCAGCAGGGTGTGGTAGCGCAGCCAGCCGCGGCCGGCCAGCAACTCGATGAAATGGGTGGTGTTGGTGGAGTGGTCGATGCAGTCCATGCGCCCCTCCACCGCGTCGTCCTCGGAATTGCCGCCCTTGTCGCGCCAGATGGGCGTCTGGGTGCCGGCGATGCGGTACAGGCGGGCCACCGCCTCGGCCAGGAAGCGGCGCTCGGACTCGGCGTCCCGGGCCTTGAGCATTTCCCGCCCGATGGCGTCCAGCTGGGCCCGACTCACCTCCACTTCCGTCTGCACCGTGCAGCCGTAGTTGTAGCAGAGTCCCACCGGCTCCGCGGCGGCCCCCAGAGGCAGCCCCAGAGCCAGTATTGCAGCGACGAGGACTCTCATGAATAGTGGGTGATGAGGTCCAGGGGATGGCGCTTGCCGGCCACGTAGTCCTCGATGCAGCGCAGGATCAGGGGGCTGCGGTGGCGTTCCGCCGTGGCCCGCACCTCCTCCAGGGTCAGCCAGCGGGCGCCGATGATGCCCGTATCCAGGGCCCGGCCTTCCTCGAAACCTTCAATCTCGCCGGTGAAGGCGAAGCGCAGGTAGGTGATGTCGCCGGCCGGCCGCGGCCACTGGTAGATACCGACCAGGGCGGTGGGACGGAAACGGTAGGCGGTTTCCTCCAGGCACTCCCGGGCACAGGCGTGCGCCAGGGACTCGCCCTCGTCCAGATGGCCGGCAGGCTGGTTGAAGCGCAGACCGTCGTCGGTCTCTTCTTCCACCAGGAGAAAACGGCCGTCCCGCTCGACGACGGCGGCCACGGTGACATTGGGTTTCCAGACGGGTGCCATGGGAATTCCGGATTGCGCAAAGGCCGCATTTTACCCCCAGGCCCAAGGCCGGGGCCAGCCGTCATGCCGCGCCGCACCAATGCAGGCGGTGCGGATTTGGGCTAGAATTTCGGACTTTATCGAACACGCAGCGAACGGAGATTCAACATGTCTATGTCGGACCGCGACGGTTTCATTTGGCAAGACGGCAAACTGGTGCCCTGGCGCGAAGCCACCACCCATGCCCTCACCCACTCCCTGCACTACGGCATGGCCGTGTTCGAGGGCGTCCGGGCTTACCAGACCGACAAGGGCACCGCCATCTTCCGTCTGCAGGACCACACCCAGCGCCTGGCCCGTTCCGCCCACATCTTCCAGATGGCCCTGCCCTACAGCCAGGAAGAGCTGAACGAAGCCCAGAAGGAAGTGATCCGCGCCAACAACCTGGAATCCGGCTACATCCGCCCCCTGGCCTTCTACGGCTCCGAGAAGATGGGCGTTTCCCCCAAGGGCGCCAAGGTGCACGTCATCATCGCCGCCTGGCCCTGGGGCGCCTACCTGGGCGAGGAAGGCATGCAGCGCGGCATCCGCATCAAGACCTCCTCCTTCACCCGCCACCACGTGAATATCACCATGGTGCGGGCCAAGGCCTCCGGCAACTACATGAACTCCATCCTGGCCAACAACGAAGCCCTCACCGACGGCTACGACGAAGCCATGCTGCTGGACCCGGAAGGCTACGTCTGTGAAGGCGCCGGCGAGAACATCTTCATCGTCAAGAACGGCAAGCTGTACACCCCGGACCTGACCTCCTGCCTGGAAGGCATCACCCGCGCCACGGTGATCCAGCTGGCCGGCGAAATGGGCATCGAGGTGGTGGAAAAGCGCATCACCCGCGACGAAGTCTATTGCGCCGACGAGGCCTTCTTCACCGGCACCGCCGCCGAAGTGACCCCCATCCGCGAACTGGACAACCGCCAGATCGGCGTCGGCCACCGCGGCCCCGTCACCAAGGCCCTGCAGGAAAAGTACTTCGACGTGGTCAATGGCCGTTCCGCCGCCCACGCCGACTGGCTGGCCTTCGTTTAATCCTTTCGCCCGTTCCGAGACCGACCATGGCCGACAATCTGACCGTCGAAGTCACCGCCGACGACCTGCCCCTGCACTGCCCCACCCCCAAGGCTCCCCTGTGGAGCCAGCATCCCCGGGTGTTCCTGGACGTGCTGAAGACCGGCGAAGTGACCTGTCCCTACTGCAGCACCCGCTACGTCTTCAAGGGCGAAGCGCCCAAGGGTCACCACTGACCCCGTGCCGTTTCATGGAGGAGAGGCGATGACCTTGCGTCGCGGGCTCATCGTCGCCCCCTCCTGGATCGGCGACGCCGTCCTCGCCCAGCCCCTGCTCCAGCGCCTGCAGGAACGCCACCCGGGGCTGGTGCTCGATGCCCTGGCGCCCCGCTGGGTGGCGCCGGTGCTCTCCCGCATGGACGAGATCGGGGAAGTCCTGGACAACCCCTTCGCCCACGGCGAACTCAATCTCAAGGCCCGCTGGGCCCTCGGCCGCCAGCTGGCGGCCCGGGGCTACGACGCCGCCTGGGTCCTGCCCAATTCCCTGAAATCCGCCCTGGTCACCGCCTTCGCCGGCATTCCGCTGCGTGTCGGCTTCACCGGCGAGGCCCGCTACGGCCTGCTCAACTGCCGCCACACCCTGGACAAAAGCGCCACGCCCCTGATGGTGGAACGCTTCGCCCAACTGGCGGAAGCCCCCGGCCGACAGCCGCCCCGGCCCATTGCCCCGCCCCGCCTGCACTCCCGGGAGGCAGACCAGATGCGGACCCTGGCAGCCCTGGGCCTGGAACGCCCGTCCCGCCTGCTTGTCTGCTGCCCCGGTGCCGAGTACGGCCCCGCCAAACGCTGGCCCGAGGCCCACTACGCCAGCCTGGCCCGGGCCGCTGCCGCCCAGGGCTGGACCGTCTGGCTGCTGGGCTCCCACAAGGATGGGCCGGTAGGCGAAAGCATCGCCCAGGCCGCCGACGGTTGCGCCCGCAACCTGTGCGGCGCCACCAGCCTGGACCAGGCCATCGACCTGCTGGCCCTGGCCGACCACGTGGTCTGCAACGATTCCGGCCTGATGCACGTGGCCGCCGCCCTGGGGCGCGGCCTCACCGCCCTCTACGGTTCCTCCTCCCCCGGCTTCACGCCGCCCCTCAGCGAGCGGGCCACGGTGCTGCAGCTGGGCCTGGAATGCAGCCCCTGTTTCAAACGGGAGTGCCCCCTGGGGCACTTCAAATGCCTGCAGGACCTGGAACCTCTCCGGGTCCTGGACACTCTCCCCCGCTGACCGCCGGAGTCTCCCATGCCGACACCGCCCTTCCCCCGCCCTGAAGATGCCGAAAACGCCTTCTACGAGGCCCTGGAGAAGGGCGATCTGGAGGCCATGATGGCCATCTGGGCCGACGACGAGGACGTCGTCTGCATCCATCCCGACGGCCAGCGCCTGTGCGGCCACGCCCAGATCCGCCATGGCTGGCAGAGCCTTTTCGCCAGCGCTCCCCGGCTCACCGTGCGCATCGGCGAGCGGGTCGCCTGGCTCGGCGGCATGCTGGCGGTGCACAGTCTGCAGGAAACCTTTTTCGCCGAAGGGGACCCGGAACCCCGGGGCCCGGTGCTGGTGACCAACGTCTTCATCCGCGGCAGCGACGGCTGGCGCCTGCTCTCCCACCACGCCTCCCCCGGCGCCGAAGAAGGCAACGGCGACAGCGACGGGGACGCCCAGCCCCGGGTCCTGCACTGATGGCCCATCCGCCGGCCTACACCCCGCCGGGGTGGCTGCCCGGCGGCCACCTGCAGACCATCTACCCCCTGCTGATCCGGCCGGCGCCTCCGGCCTACGTGCGGGAGCGCTGGGAAACGCCGGATGGCGACTTCATCGACCTGGACTGGCTGGACCCGGACCGGGAGGCCCCGCCCCTGGCCCATCCGCCCTGCCGGCGGCCCCTGCTGGTGCTGTTCCACGGCCTGGAGGGCAGTTCCCGCAGCCACTACGCCACCGCCCTCATGGCCGCCGCCGCCGAGGCCGGCTGGGGCGGCGTGGTGCCCCACTTCCGAGGCTGCTCCGGCGAACTGAACCGTCTGCCCCGGGCCTACCATTCCGGCGACTCCGCCGAAATCGACTGGATCCTGCACCGCCTCCGGCAGCACTTCCCCGAACGGCCCCTGTTCGCCGCCGGCGTTTCCCTCGGCGGCAACGCCCTGCTCAAGTGGCTGGGGGAACAAGAATTCCAGGCCACCCGGGTGGTGGAGGCCGCCGCCGCGGTGTGCCCGCCCCTGGATCTGACCATCTGCGGCGACGCCCTGGGCAGGGGCTTCAACCGGGTCTACAGCGCCCATTTCCTCGGCACCCTGAAACGGGGGGCGGAGGCCCGCCTGCGGCGCTTCCCCGACCTCTTCGACCCGCGCCCCATGCGCCGGGCCCGCAGCCTGCGGGCCTTCGACGATGCGGTGACGGCGCCCCTGCACGGCTTCGCCGGGGTGGACGACTACTGGCGGCGGGCTTCCAGCAAGCCCCTGCTGCAGGGCATCCGGGTGCCCGCCCTGGTGCTCAATCCGCGCAACGACCCCTTCCTGCCGGCCCATGCCCTGCCCACCCCTACTCAGGTATCATTGCAGGTCCGGCTGGAGCAACCGGCCCACGGCGGTCACGTGGGCTTCGTCCGGGGCGGCCCGCCTGGCCGCCTGGACTGGCTGCCCCGGCGCCTGCTGCACTTTTTCCGGCAACACTGCTGACGCCGCCACCAGGCGCTGCCATCCGAACATTCGCCCGAACATAAAAACACGAGTCCGATTCATGAACGCCTCCGTCCAGATTCCCGCCCTGCCCCCCGAAATCTTCAAGGCCTACGACATCCGCGGCATCGTCGGCAAAAGCCTCACCGCCGACGTGGTGCGCGCCATCGGCCACGGCCTCGGCAGCCTGGCCCGGGAGCGGCAGCAGACGGCCATCGCCATCGGCCGCGACGGCCGCCTCTCCGGCCCGGAGCTGGCCGGCGCCCTGGCTGACGGCATCCGCGCCGCCGGGGTGGACGTGATCGACATCGGCTGTGTGCCCACCCCCCTCACCTATTTCGCCGCCCACCACCTGGGCTGCCATTCCTGCGTCTCCGTCACCGGCAGCCACAATCCGCCGGACTACAACGGCCTGAAAATGGTCATCGGCGGCGAGACCCTGGCCGGCGAGGCGATCCAGGCCTTAAAGCGCCGCATCGAAGCCGGCGACCTGGCCCGGGGCGAAGGCAAGCTGACCCAGGCCGACGTCAAGGCCGCCTACGTGGAACGCATCCTGGCCGACGTCAAGCTGGCCCGCCCCATGAAGATAGTCATGGATTGCGGCAACGGCGTCGCCGGCGCCGTGGCGCCCGAACTGTTCAAGAAACTCGGCTGTGACATCGTGCCCCTCTTCTGCGAGGTGGACGGCAACTTCCCCAATCACCACCCGGACCCCTCCAAGCCGGAAAACCTGGCCGACGTCATCCGCGCCCTGAAGGAGACCGACGCCGAGATCGGCATCGCCTTCGACGGCGACGGCGACCGTCTGGGAGTGGTGACCAAGGACGGCGAAGTGATCTTCCCCGACCGCCAGCTGATGCTGTTCGCCGCCGACGTGCTGTCCCGCGTCCCCGGCGGCGAGATCGTCTACGACGTCAAATGCACCCGCCTGCTGGCCCCCTGGATTCGCGAACACGGCGGCAAGCCGGTGATGTGGCAGACCGGCCACGCCCTGATCAAGAAAAAGCTGAAGGAATCCGGCGCCCCCCTGGCCGGCGAGATGAGCGGCCACGTCTTCTTCAAGGAGCGCTGGTTCGGCTTCGACGACGGCCTCTACACCGGCGCCCGCCTGCTGGAAATCCTGGCCCGGGCCGCCGACGCCAACCCGGTGCTGAAGGACCTGCCCAACGCCACTTCCACCCCGGAGCTGAACATCAAGATGGCCGAAGGCGAACCCTTTGCCCTGCTGGACAAGCTCAAGGCCGGCGCCAAGTTCGAGGCCGCCCGGGAAATCATCACCATCGACGGCCTGCGGGTGGAGTACGCCGACGGCTTCGGCCTGGCCCGTCCCTCCAACACCACCCCGGTGGTGGTGCTGCGCTTCGAGGCCGACAACGCCGAGGCCCTGGCCCGCATCCAGGCCGACTTCCGCCGCGAACTGGCCGCCGCCTGGCCCGGCCTGACCCTGCCCTTCTGACCCGACCGCCATGATCCTGCCCCTGGACGCCGACATCTTCCTGGCCCGCCAGCCCATCCTGGACCGGGAGCAGAAGCTCGTCGCCTACGAACTGCTGTTCCGCAGCAGCGGCGTGGACCGGGCCGCCGTGGCCGACGGCCGCCTGGCCACGGCCCGGGTAGTGGCCAATGCCTTCGGCGAAATGTCCCTGGGGGACGTGCTGGGGCCCTACAAGGCCTACATCAACGCCACCCCGGACTTCGTCCTCGGCCCCGAGGTGGAGATCCTGCCCGGCGCCAGCGTGGTCCTGGAACTGCCCGCCGACACGCCGGCGGACGAGGCCCTGCTGGCCCGCTGCCGCGAGTTGAAGCAGCAGGGCTTCACCTTCGCCCTGGGCGGCGTCGCCGAGTTCGCGGAAATCAATCTGCCCCTGCTGCCGGAAGCGGAAATCCTCAAGGTGGACCACCAGCTGCTGGACAACCACCAGCTGTTCCTCCTGGCCTGCAAGCTGCGCCCCCTGCAGAAGAAGCTGCTGGCGGAAAAGATCGAAAACCAGAGCCAGATGGAGCATTGCTTCGACCTGGGCTTCGAATATTTCCAGGGCTACTACTTCGCCCGTCCCACCCTCATCTCCGGCAAGAAACTGACCCATTCGGCCATGACGGTGATGCGCCTGCTCGACCTGATCCTCAAGGACGCGGACACCGCCGCCCTGGAGCGTTCCTTCAAGGGCGAGCCGGGCCTCACCCTGAATCTGCTGCGCCTCACCAACTCCTGCGCCAGCGGCCTGGCGGTGCGCATCGCCTCGGTGCGCCACGCCATCACCATCCTCGGCCGCAACCAGCTGCAACGCTGGCTGCAATTGCTGCTCTACGCCGATCCGGAAGGCGGCGAGGTGGGCCCCCTGCTGCAGCTGGCCGCCACCCGGGGCCGCTTCCTGGAACTGGTGACCCAGAAATTCCTGCCCCGGCAGAAAGACCTGCCGGACCGGGCCTTCATGGTCGGCATTCTCTCCCTGCTGCCCGCCGTCATCGGCCAGCCCATCGCCGACATCATCACGCCCCTGCCCCTGCCGCCGGACGTGAAGCAGGCCCTGATCGAATACAAGGGCGACCTGGGCCGCCTGCTGGCCCTGGCCGAGCAGCTGGAGAAGGCCGACGGCGACGCCACCTTCAACGGCCTCATCGCCGAGATGCCCGGCCTGCGGGGCGCCCTCCTCACCGAATGCCTGGCCCAGGCCATGGCCTGGGCCAACATGCTGGCCCGCGACAGCTGACCGCCATGGCCCCCGACACCACCCACACCACGCCCATCTACCTGGGCCGCCAGCCGATCCTGGATGCCCGGCAGAGCCTCTACGGCTACGAGCTGCTGTTCCGCTCCGGGCCGGCGCCCAACCGGGCCATCGTCGCCAACCACATGGTGGCCACCGCCACGGTCATCACCCACGCCTTCACCGAACTGGGCCTGGCCGACGCATTGGGGGAACAGAAAGCCTTCATCAATGTGGACGGCGACTTCCTCCTCAGCGAGGCGGTGGAGCTGCTGCCGAAGGACAAGGTGGTGCTGGAAATCCTGGAGACGGTGGAGGTGACGCCGGAACTCCTCAAGCGCTGCCGGGAACTGAAGGCCAAGGGCTTCACCCTGGCCCTGGACGACATCGTCGCCGTCACCCCGGCCATGGAGCCCCTGCTGGACCTGATGGACATCGCCAAGGTGTGCATCTCCGCCGTGTCCGAGGAGGCCCTGCCCGGCCTGGTGCAGGCCCTGGCCCGGCGTCCCCTGGAACTGCTGGCGGAGCAGGTGGAAAGCCGGGAACAGATGGAACACTGCCGCAACCTCGGCTTCCATCTCTTCCAGGGCTACTACTTTGCCCACCCCACCATCCTCTCCGGGCGCAAGCTGGGCCAGTCCCGCCTCTCCCTGCTGAAGCTGCTGTCCCAGGTCCTGGACGATTCGGACACGCCCCAGCTGGAGCAGACCTTCAAGCACGAGCCCGGGCTCTCCATCAACCTGCTGCGCATGGCCAACTCCGCGGCCGTCGGCGCCCGCACCCGCATCACCTCCCTGCGTCACGCCATCACCCTGCTGGGCCGGCGCCAACTGCAGCGCTGGCTGCAACTGCTGCTTTATACCGACCCGGCCGGCAACACCGGCTTCCCGCCCCTGCTGCAACTGGCGGCGACCCGGGCCCGGCTGCTGGAACTGCTGGCGGAAAGCCACATGGCGGCAGACCGGGATTTCGCCGACCGGGCCTTCATGACCGGCATCCTTTCCCTCACCCCGGCCCTCTTCGCCACGCCCATCGACGAAATCCTCAGCCAGATTTCCACCCTGGCCACGGACGTGAAGCAGGCCCTGCTGCGCCACCAGGGCTCCCTGGGGCTGCTGCTGCGCCTCATCGAGGCCCTGGAAAGCGAGGACCTGAGCCAGGTTCCGGCCCTGGTGGCGCAGCTGCCGGGGCTCTCGCCGGAGCGGGTCAACCTGGCCCAGGCCCAGGCGCTGGCCTGGACCCGGGCCATCGGCCAGGAACAGCAGAACTGATTTGGCGCCGGCCTGCCGGGCCAATGCCGCCTCCCTGCTGGGCTGGCGGCGAAATAAAGAAAGCTGATGGTGCACTGCAAATTGCACCCCTTGCCGGCTTCATATAAAACGTTGGAAAACCAGGCTCAAAGGTCGCCTCGCGGCTGCCTCCGTCCATCCGGAATCCCCGCTGCACACTGACCATCCGCCGCCCCCGGCGGACGAGGAGGAGGCAAGCAATGTTCCAGATTCGCCAAGCTGCCGGCGCCGATCACGACGCCATCCATGCCCTGCTGTCCCTGGCCCACCCGGACGAACCCAGCCACTGCCGCCAGGTGGAAGACGTGGTGTACGTCGCCGACTCGGACGTGGGCCTGGTCGGCGCCGGAGGCCTCGCCCCCTGCGGCGACGTGGCCCTGCTCCATTCCCTCATCGTCCGTCCCGGCTTCCGCAAGCAGCGCATCGCCCGCCAGCTCTACCAGCACGTCCTGGACCACGCCTACGGCATGGGCATCCGGGAGCTGTACACCCTGACCGCCTCCAGCCGCACCTATTTCGAGACCCTGGGCTTCACCCCGGCCCACCGCGACACGGCCCCCGAGTCCCTGCGCCAGGCCCTGCTGCGGGACGATCCGGACCCGGACCAGACGGCCCTCATGCGCCGCTCCCTGGCCCACGCCCGCAGCGTGCCCAGCACCCCCCACAGCTACCATGGCGTGGATCCCACCAGCCAGGCTGGCGACTTCTTCGATTCCGGTTTCTACTGCGCCGAGAGTGTGCTGCTGGCCCTGGCCCGGCACATGGGCCTGGACTCCCCCCTCATTCCCGGCATCGCCACCGGTTTCTGCAGCGGCCTCTCCCGCACCTGGGGCACCTGCGGCGCCTACTCGGGCGGCGTGCTGGCCCTCAATCTGGCCCTGGGCCGCAGCGACCCGCGGGAACCGGTGACCGCCAACTACGACGCCATCCAGCGCTTCACCGACGAATTCCGCGCCACCTGCGGCGGCGGCCATTGCAGCGAACTCCTCGGCTGCGACCTGCAAACCCAGGAAGGACGCCAGGTGTACCGGGAAAACCACCTGCACGCCCAGTGCCGGGAATACGTGGTCATCGCCACCCGTCTAGCCCGGGAAATCCTGGACCAGCAGAACGGCGACGAACGCCTGCCCAATCTCTGAGACTGGGGCCTGCCCCCCGGGCCGTGCGCCCCAAGCGGCGACGCAGGAATTCCTTCAGCCGGCGCCGCGCCGGCGCAGCCAGTCGGCCACCGCCAGACCGGTGCCGTAATCCCAGGGCTTCAGCTTTTCCGGCGCGATCAGGCGGACTTCCGCCAGCTCCTCGTTGAGGCAGATTTCCCCTTGGGCCGGCACGTGGAAGGCCATGATCACCTCATTCTTACGGGCAAAGGGATAAGTGCCGATAAGCTGGGCACCCACCGCCACCAGCCCCAGCTCCTCCCCCACCTCCCGGCAGGCGGCCTCGGCCGGCGCCTCGTCCCGCTCCAGGAAGCCCGTCACCAGGCCGAACTGGCCTTCGGCCCAGGCCGCGTTGCGGGCCAGGAT
The DNA here is from genome assembly GCF_058809645.1 of Azospira sp. MPR-E4. NCBI lineage: Bacteria > Pseudomonadati > Pseudomonadota > Betaproteobacteria > Rhodocyclales > Rhodocyclaceae > Azospira > Azospira sp. MPR-E4. The sequence continues at coordinate 81,628 of NZ_JBXAST010000006.1, forward strand.
GACGCTGCCCTGCCACTCCACCAGGGCCGCCACCACCGGTACCGGATTGCCCCAGAAGACGTGGCCGCAGCTCGCGTCGTCGCAGACCTGGCGCGGCGCGCCGCCGATCTCGCGCCAGCTCAGGGTGCCGGCGCAGCAGGGACAGAAACGGTAGGGGGAAGACAGCTCCGACATCAGCGGGCCTTGGGGTTGAGGGAGCCCCGGTTGTAGTCCTTGTCGCCGGGCATCAGCATCTTGCTGCCCGGCACCCAGCCACCCTGGGCCTCAATGGGGCGAACCTGGTTTTCCGGGTACTGCTCGGCCCGCTTCCTGGCCTCGGCGGCCTTGGCCCCGTCCACGAATTCCCACTTGCCCGTGGGGTAGAGACGCACCTTGTCGCCGGCGGCGGTGGTGGCCTCCACCGGCGTGCGGTCCAGGTTGTCGGCGGCCAGGGCCGGGGCCAGGGAAGACAGGGCCAGGAGGGAAGAGAGCAGCAGGATGCGCATGATGTCGGCAAGCGGAAAAGGGAAAACCGCAGGATAGCACTGCTGGCGCCGCCGGCCCACGGCCGGGAGCGGCAGCCGGCCTGCCGCAGGGGCACCCCGGAAGGCAGGAACGGTGCGCCTCTCCGGCCTGGCCGGCCCGGGAAGCTTGTGTAGCTTTTGCTACAGAGGTGCCGCCGGCAACGGCCTAAGCTCCGCCCCACTACATCCCGTAGTCACCGCCAAGGAGCCGACCATGCAAGCCCTGCGTTTTTTCATTGACACCCACGACCAGCAGCACGGCACTTTCCCCGCCGGCCTCAGCGCCGCCGACTTCGAGGGCTTCTACGCCCAGTACGAAGCCGCCTGCTACGCCGAAGGCGTCATCCCCCTGCGCACCCACCTCAGCTACGCCGATGGCCGCGCCTTCTGCCTCAACATGGCGCCCGACGCGGAAGCGGTGCGGCGGGCCCACGAACGGGTGGGCCTGCCCTTCGACAGCATCTGCGAAGTGTCCACCGCCACCCCGGCCGACACCTTCTTCCGCCGCCCCGCCCGGGCCTGAGCCCAGGGCGCCCCCGGGGCCAGGGGGCGCCCGCCACCCAAGGGAGAACATCATGGACAGCGATCTGTTTGACTTACTGGCGATCGGTCTGGTCGCCGTCATCGGCCTCTTCACCCTGCTGGCCCTGATGGTGCGGCAGGACCTGGCCCCCCGCGCCGGCCTCACCCGGGAGGGGCGCTGGCTGCTTACCGGCGCCCTGGGCACCGGGCTGCTGGCCTTCAGCCTGAAAATGGCGGTGGCGGCGGTGCTGGTCCAGGCCCCCGGCGGCACGGTGGCTCCCCTCATCGCCGCCGCCTACCGCCCGCCCCCGGCGGAAGAGGAGGCAGTCGCCTCGCCGGTCGCCCTGCCGGCGGTGCCCCAGGCAGCCCCGGCCTACGTCTGGGAAGCCCTGCCGCTACAGGCGCCGGAGCCGGCCGACAACCCGGGCAACGCCGCCAAGATCGCCCTGGGGGAACGTCTCTTCCACGAAACCCGCCTCTCGGGCCAGGGCACCCAGTCCTGCAGTTCCTGCCACGACCTCTACGCCAAGGCCGGCGGCGACCGGCGCCCCACCGCCCTGGGGGAAGCGGGGCAGAGCGGCCCGCGCAACACGCCGACGGTATGGAACGCGGCCTTCCAGTCGGTGCTGTTCTGGGACGGCCGCGCCCCTTCCCTGGAGGAGCAGGCCAAGGGCCCCATCCTCAACCCCGTGGAAATGAATCTGGACAGCCCCGGCGAGGCGGAACGGCGCCTCGCCGCCGACCTCGGCTACCGCCGGGACTTCGCCCGGGCCTTCGGCGACGGGGAGGTCACCTTCAGCCGCATCGCCCAAGCCCTGGCCGCCTTCGAGCGCACCCTGATCACCCCGGACAGCGCCTATGACCGCTTCGTCCGCGGCGACGCCACCGCCCTCAGCCAGGCCCAGCTGCGGGGCATGGCCCTGTTCGAGTCCGTCGGCTGCGTCCTCTGCCACAAGGGGCCGGCCTTCAGCGACGCCAGCCTGCTCGGCGGCCAGGCCCCGCGCCGCCATTTCCCGGCCAACCCCACGGCCTACGAGGACCAATACCCCCTGCTGCTGGAGGGCGGCCGGCGGGGCGTCTGGCGTGTGCCCTCCCTGCGCAACGTGGCCCTCACCGGCCCCTGGCTGCACAACGGCTCGGTGGATCGGCTGGAGGAAGTGGTGCGCATCATGGCCAGCGCCCAGCTGGGTCGTTCCGGCCGTCTGACGGCCTGGCGCGGCCAGGACCGGGCCCTGCACCGCATCGAGCGTTCGCCCCTGAGCCCGCGGGAGGTGGCGGACATCGTCGCCTTCCTCAACGCCCTCAGCAGCGACAGCCTGCTGGCCCGGCAGCGGGCCGCCGCCGGCAAGCATGCCGGCGCCATGCCGGCGGGCTAGAATGGGCCCATACCGCCCCCCGGGAGACCGCCCCGTGCAGGACTTCGACACCCTTCCCCTCTTTCGCCTGCTCAGCCCGGACAGCCTGCAACTGCTGCGCCAGGGCGTGGTCACCGCCGAGTGCCAGCCGGGCTCGCCGGTCCTCTACAAGGGCCAGGCCATCTCCGGCGCCTATTTCGTCCTGCGGGGGCGGCTGCGGGTCTATTCCCTGGCCCCCAACGGCAACGAGGCCACCCTCTATTGCATCGACCCGGGGGAGACCTGCGTCTTCGCCCTCAACAGCCTCTTCAACGACCTGCGCTACCCGGCCTGGGTCCAGGCCGAACAGCCCACCACCGTGGCCCTGGTGCCCGGCCCCCTGTACCGCACCCTGTTCGCCCGGGAAGACGCCATCCGGGACCTGACGGTGCACACCCTGGCCACCCTGGTGTTCCGCCTGATGCAGGAACTGGAGCAGGTGCATGCCTACAAGCTCAACCAGCGCCTGGCCAACCTCCTCTTGCTGCAGGCCTCGGCCGCCGGGGAGCTGCGCCAGACCCAGCAGCAGCTGGCCGACCACCTGGGCACCACCCGGGAGGTGGTGGCCCGCCTGCTGGGGGAACTGGCGGCCGACGGCCTGGTGGCCACCGGCCGGGGCCTGATCCGCATCCGCGACGCCCAGCGCCTGGCCGCCCTCATCGCCAGCCCCTGAGCCAAGACGGGGATCGGCCATAAAAAAAGCCCTCCCGCAGGGGAGGGCTTTTTTGCCGAGGGAAAGCGGCAGCTTAGAGCTTGCCTGCCACCCAGGCAGCCACGGAATCCAGGGCTGCCGGCAGGTTTTCCGGCTGGGTGCCGCCGGCCTGGGCCATGTCGGGACGGCCGCCGCCCTTGCCGCCCACCTGCTGGGCCACCTGATTGACCAGCTCGCCGGCCTTGACCTTGGCGGTGAGGTCGGCGGTGACGCCGGCGATCAGGGTGACCTTGCCTTCGGCGCTGGAGGCCAGGACGATGGCGGCGGACTTGAGCTTGTCCTTCAGCTTGTCCATGGTCTCCCGCAGGGCGGTGACGTCGGCCCCTTCCAGGGTGGCGGCGAGGACCTTGGCGCCCTTCACTTCCACGGCCTGGTTCACCAGGTCGTCGCCCTGGCTGGAAGCCAGCTTGGACTTCAACTTGGCCAGTTCCTTCTCCAGAGCCTTCACGGCCTCCTGGGTCTGGGCGATCTTGGCCGGCAGCTCGGCCACCGGGGCCTTGAAGGCGGCGGCGGCCTGGGCCAGCACGGCCTGCTGCTGCTGCACCAAAGCCAGGGCGTTGTCGCCGGTGATGGCCTCGACGCGGCGCACGCCGGCGGCAACGCCGGATTCGGCGACGATCTTGAAGAGGCCGATGTCGCCGGTGCGGGTGACGTGGGTACCGCCGCACAGTTCCTTGGAGGAGCCGATGGAAAGCACCCGCACCTCGTCGCCGTACTTCTCGCCGAAGAGCATCATGGCGCCGCTCTTCTGGGCGTCGTCGATGCCCATGACCTGGGCTTCGGTGGCGGCGTTGGCCAGCACTTCCGCATTGACGATGGCTTCCACCTTGCGGATTTCCTCATCGCTCATGGGCGCGTTGTGGGCGAAGTCGAAGCGGGTCTTGTCCGGGTCCACCTGGGAGCCCTTCTGCTGCACATGGCCGCCCAGCACTTCGCGCAGGGCCTTGTGCATCAGGTGGGTGGCGGAGTGGTTGCGCACGGTGCGGGCCCGGGCCTGGATGTCCACCTTGGCGGTGACGTTGTTGCCCACCGTCAGGGTGCCGGTCTTGACCACGCCGTGGTGGCCGAAGACGGTGGCCTGGATCTTCTGGGTGTCTTCCACCGCGAAGATGCCGTGCACGCTCTGCAGCGCGCCCCGGTCGCCCACCTGGCCGCCGGATTCGGCGTAGAAGGGGGTGTTGTCCAGCACCACCACGCCCATGTCGCCTTCGTGCAGTTCATTGACCGCGACGCCGTCCTTGTACAGGGCCAGCACGTTGCCCTTGAACTCCAGGGTGTCGTAGCCGTGGAAGGTGGTGGCGGGGCCGTCGTATTCCAGGTTGGCGGCCATCTTGAACTTGCCGGCGGCGCGGGCCTGTTCCTTCTGGCGGGCCATGGCGGCGTCGAAAGCCGGAGCATCCACGGTGAAGTTGCGCTCGCGGCAGATGTCGGCGGTGAGGTCCAGGGGGAAGCCGTAGGTGTCGTGCAGCTTGAAGGCGGTCTCGCCGTTGAAGACGGTGGAGCCGGCTGCAGCCATCTGGGCCAGCTCGTCTTCGAGGATGGCCATGCCGTGTTCGATGGTGGCGAAGAAGCGCTCCTCTTCCTGCTTCAGCACGTCCATGACGCGCTTTTCGCCGGAGGCCAGCTCGGGATAGGCGGCGCCCATCTCGGCCACCAGGTCCGGCACCATCTTGTGGAAGAAGGCGGCGCGGGCGCCCAGCTTGTAGCCGTGGCGGATGGCGCGGCGGATAATGCGGCGCAGGACGTAGCCCCGGCCTTCATTGCCCGGGATGACGCCGTCGGCGATGAGGAAGGAACAGGCGCGGATGTGGTCGGCCAGCACCTTCAGCGACGGGCTGTCCATGTCGGCGCCGGAGGTTTCCCGGGCGGCGGCGGCGATCAGGCGCTGGAACAGGTCGATCTCGTAGTTGGCGTGCACGCCCTGCAGCACGGCGGCGATGCGCTCCAGGCCCATGCCGGTGTCCACGCTGGGCTTGGGCAGCGGGTGCATGACCCCGGCTTCGTCCCGGTTGAACTGCATGAAGACGTTGTTCCAGATTTCGATGAAGCGGTCGCCGTCTTCCTCGGGGGACCCGGGAGGGCCGCCCCAGATGTGCTCGCCGTGATCGTAGAAAATCTCGGTGCAGGGGCCGCAGGGACCGGTGTCGCCCATCATCCAGAAGTTGTCGGAAGCGTAGCGGGAACCCTTGTTGTCGCCGATACGGATGACCCGCTCCACGGGCACGCCGATTTCCTTGGTCCAGATGTCGTAGGCCTCGTCGTCCTCCGCATAGACGGTGACGGTGAGCTTGTCCTTGGGCAGTCCGAAGACGACGGTGAGCAGCTCCCAGGCGTAGGTGATGGCGTCGCGCTTGAAGTAGTCGCCGAAGCTGAAGTTGCCCAGCATCTCGAAGAAGGTGTGGTGGCGGGCGGTGTAGCCCACGTTCTCCAGGTCGTTGTGCTTGCCGCCGGCTCGCACGCACTTCTGGGAAGTGGTGGCCCGGGTGTAGGGACGCTTGTCGAAACCGAGGAAGACGTCCTTGAACTGGTTCATGCCGGCGTTGGTGAACAGCAGGGTGGGGTCTTCGTGGGGCACCAGGGAGCTGGAAGAGACAATCTGGTGGCCCTTGGAGGCGAAGAAGTCGAGGAACTTCTGGCGGATTTCGGCGCTTTTCATCGTCGTTGCATCCTTGGCCCCGGCCAATGGCGGGGGCGACTGAATTGGAAAAACGCGCATTTTATCATTGAACCGGGCCGGGACCGGCTTGCCGCAGTGCCCGTGTTCAGCAGGAGCATGGCGGCCTTGGACAAAGCGCCGAGGCCCGCGCCAGGCGAGCCCCGGGCCGGCCAGGATGCCCGCGGGACGGGGCTCCTGGCCGGGTGGTCGCAAATGCCGGCGGCGACGGCGGTGCCGCGGCCGGCAGCGGCTTACTGACGCGCGGCGCGGCGGGCAGCCCGGTGCTCGGCCCGGTCGCTGCGGCGGTCGTGGTTGAAATCATGCTGGCCGTCCCGCTTTTCCCGGGCGATGCGGCGGCTCTGCACGTCCTGGGCGTGGTCCAGGCGGGCCCGCTCCCGGGCCGTCACCTTGCCGTCGGCCAGGGTCCGGGTCTCCACGTTTTCCACGTGGGTCTGGCCCTTCTCCAGCCGGGCCGCTTCCTTGCCGGTGAGGGTGCCGCTCTGGGCGCCCTGGTCGATGCGCTGCTCCTGGTTGGCCTGGCGCTGGTCCACCTTGGGCGTGACGGTCTGGGCCAGCAGGGGGCCGGACAGGGCGAGGAAGAAGGCGGCGGCGGCAACGGGCTTGAAGGTCTTCATGGCAGGTCTCCTGATTTGAATGTCATGGGCGATTCCCATGGCCACTTTAACGTCATGGCCCGGCGGCCGACGACAAGCAGGAAGTAAGCGTGTGTAAGCGGATGTATCCGAGATGCCAGGTCAGGCCGGGCCGGCCAGGTCCAGGCGGTCGGTGAACACCCCGGCGACGCCCCACTGCAGCAGGGCGGAAATACGAGCCGCGTCATTGACCGTGTAGCAGGCCAGGGCCCCGCCCCGGGCGGCCAGCCCGGCGGCCAGCTGCCGCACCGTATGCTCGTCCAGCCCGGCGGCGGCGCAATGCAGGGCCACCGCCCCCAGGCGCGCCAGACGGGCTTCCCAGTCCGCCGGCACGGCCGTCACCAGGAGGGCCCGGGCCAGGCCGGGAGCCGTCTGCCGCGCGGCTGCCAGGGCCTCTTCGGCAAAGGAGGAGAGCACCAGGGCGGACGCCGGCAGGCCGGCAGCCACCGCCCGGGCCGCCACCTCGGCCACGGCGGCGCCGGTTTCAGCCTCCCGGCCGCGACTCGGCTTGATTTCCAGATTGACCCACAGGCCCAGGCTGCGGCACAGGTCCAGGGCCGCTGCCAGGGTCGGCAGGGGTTCGCCGCGGAAGGCGGGGGAATGCCAGCTGCCCGCATCCAGGCCGGCCAGGAGCGCGTCGCTGCTGGCCGCCACGGCGCCGCGGCCATTGCTGGTGCGTTCCAGGGTTTCGTCGTGGATCAGGAAAGGGGTGCCGTCGGCACTGAGCATGGCGTCGAATTCCACCCCGGCGAAACCGGCACGGTGGCCGGCGCGGATGGCGGCCAGGGTGTTTTCCGGCGCGCGGCTGCCGCCGCCCCGGTGGGCGATGAGCCGGGGATAGGCGGGAGCGGATGCAAAAACGCCGGCCCCAGGGACCGGCATTTCTTGTGGCGGCACTTGCAGGCCCACAACGCGGATCAGCGCACCTTGGAGGCCGCCGGCGCTTCGGCCAGACGGGCGGCGGCGCCGGAACGCAGAACCGCGTTGGCGCGGCTGACGGCGTTGTCCAGGGCCAGCTTGGCCGGCTTCTTGTTGGACCACACCTGCTCCAGCTCCTCGTCGATGATCAGGCGCACCGGGTTGATGGCGGAGACCACCGGGGTCAGGGCGGCAGCCTTGCTCACCGAGGTGCGGGGCAGCACCGGGCCGAGCTGGGCCTGGGCCACGTCGATGTTGCGCATGTCGTCCTTGAGCAGCTTGCCCTTGGCCGCGGCCTGGGCGGCGGCGGTGAGGGGCAGGTAGCCGCCGGAGCGGGCGATTTCCACCTGCATGTCGGGAGCCATGAGGAAGCCGACGAACTTGGCCACGCCCTTGTACTCGGCGGCCTTGTGGCCGGGGCCGACCCACAGGGAGGCGCCGTCGGCCAGGGCCTGGCGGGGAGCGCCGTAGGCGTCGTCGTAATAGGGCAGGGGCGCCACGCCCACGTCCAGGTCCTTGTTCTCGCGGAAGGTGACGAAGCGGTCGGAGGCGGTGGTGATCATGCCGCACTCGCCGCTGGCGAAGTGGGCGTCGGCCTCATTCTGGCCACCGAAGGTATGGAAGTAGCGGGCCTTGTACCAGGAGTTGAGCAGGGCCACGTGCTTGACCTGCATCATGCCGTTGAAGGCCATCTCGCCCTTCTCGCCCACGGTTTCCACGTTGTTGCGGGCGGCCAGGTTGTCGATGTGCACCCAGGCCGGGCGGGAGGTGGTGTAGGGGCACTTGATGCCGGCGTCGAACAGCTTGCCGGCCACGGCCTGCAGTTCCCACCAGGTCTTGGGCGGCGCCTCGGGATCCAGGCCGGCGCGGCGGAAGGCACTCTTGCTGTAGAACAGCACCGGGGTCGAGTAGGCCATGGGCAGGCCCAGCAGACGGCCCTTGCCGTCGGTGACGCCGCTGCGCAGTTCGGGCGCCAGGCGGGCGGTGTCGATCTTTTCCTTGCTCTCGCTGATGACCTGGTGCAGGGCCCGGTAGGGTTCCTTGCCGCTGACGAAGTGGCTCAGCTCGTCGCGCAGGGCCAGGTTCATATGGTAGTTGCCGGCGCCGCCCTGGCGGTGCACCAGCACCACCTTGTAGGCCTTCTGCTGGCCGTTGAAGCGGTCCACCACTTCCTGCAGGCGGGAGGTGCGGGATTCTTCCAGCTGGTGGGACAGGGTCAGTTCCACCGGTTCCTGGGGAGCGGCAGCCTTGGCCGGGGCGGCAGGGGCCTTGGCCGGCTTGGCGGCCTGGGCGGGGCCGGCCAGGGCGAAGGCGGCGGCCAGGGAAAGGGCAAGCAAAGAAGTGCGTCGGGCGGAAATGAACATCGCCAATCCTCAAGCAGTGCTAAAACGGCAATTATAGCGCCGGAAAGATGACCGCCGGAGGACAACGCCAGACCCGGCCCCGGGGGCCGCCGGCCTGCTTGTCAGCCCCCGGCCCAGCCACCATAATGACTCGTGCATGGGCATCCATGCCCGGCGCCACCGAGAGCGAGAGCCATGAACAAATATCAGAGACTGGTGTGCATCGTCGCCCTGCTGGACCTGCTGCTGATGGTGCTGTTCCCCCCCTTCAACAACATCCCCCTGGCCCGGGGCGCCCTCAATTCCTTCGACGGCTTCTACCCCCTGCTGACCCAGCTGGGGCACAAGCCCATCCACCAGGAGCTGCTGACCCTGCAGCTCATGTTCGTCGCCGCCAACGCCCTCAGCGCCTGGCTGCTGCTGCAACAGCGGGAGGCCCACGAGATTCCCCGCTTCCGCTACAGCCGTGCCATCGGCCTGTTCACCCTGGTGAACCTGGCGCTGATCTGCCTCTTCCCGCCCTTCGAGCCCTATCCCTCCCTGCTGCGCCAGGCGGCGACCTCGGGCTTCGACAGCTTCTACTTCATCCTCGGCGACCGTTCCCAGCGCCCCATCTTCACCCCCCTGCTCTATCTGGAGGTGGTGCTGGTGGTGATCAACGCCCTGGCCCTGTGGCTGCTCTTCAACGTCGTGCAGCGCAACGAGGACGCCACCCGGCGCAAGATCATCGAACTGGCCGAATCCCTGGACGACGAGGCCCTGCAGGCCCTGGGCGAGGAGATGCGGCAGAAGGTGCTGGCCCACAAGGCCCGCCCGACTCTGGGCCGGGGCGACGACCGGCGCCAGGCGGAACAGACCCACGCAGGACCCGAACGCCGCCAGGGCGACCGGCGCCAGGAGACCGAGTGAGCCCGGCGGCCGCCTGCGGCACCGGGGAATGCGGTTAAAATCCCCGCTCCATCAAGGAGGAATAAAGGAAGAGGAGCCCATGAGCCGCTTCAACTGGGAAGACCCCCTGCAGCTGGACGACCAGCTCAGCGCCGAAGAGCGCCAGATTCGGGACACCGCCCGCCACTACAGCCAGGACCGGCTGCTGCCCCGCATCGTCCAGGCCTTCCGCCACGAACAGACTGATCCGGCCATCTTCCGCGAACTGGGGGAACTGGGGCTGCTCGGCGCCACCCTCGACGGCTACGGCTGCGCCGGCGCCAGCTACGTTTCCTACGGCCTGCTGGCCCGGGAGATCGAGCGGGTCGATTCGGGCTACCGCTCCATGGTCTCGGTGCAGTCCTCCCTGGCCATGTACCCCATCCACGCCTTCGGCAGCGAGGCCCTGAAGGAGCGGCTATTGCCGAAGATGGCGACCGGCGAGCTGATCGGCTGTTTCGGCCTCACCGAGCCCAACCACGGCTCCGACCCCGGCTCCATGGAAAGCCGCGCCAAGGCCGTGCCCGGTGGCTGGGAGCTGACGGGGGCCAAGATGTGGATCACCAATTCCCCCATCGCCGACGTCTTCGTGGTCTGGGCCAAGGACGGCCAGGATGAGGACGGCGGCGAAATCCGCGGCTTCGTCCTGGAGAAGGGCATGAAGGACCTGTCCGCCCCGGTCATCCAGGGCAAGATGGGCCTGCGGGCCTCGGTCACCGGCGAGATCGTCATGGACAAGGTGTTCGTGCCGGAAGAAAACCTGCTGCCCAAGGTGAAGGGCCTCAAGGGCCCCTTCGCCTGCCTCAACCAGGCCCGCTACGGCATCGCCTGGGGCGCCCTCGGCGCCGCCGAAGCCTGCTGGCACGCGGCCCGCCAATACACCCTGGACCGGCCCCAGTTCGGCCGTCCCCTGGCCGCCAACCAGCTGGTGCAGAAGAAGCTGGCGGACATGCAGACCGAGATCGCCCTGGGCCTGCAGGGCTGCCTGCGCCTGGGCCGCCTGAAGGACGCGGGCCAGGATGCGCCGGAAATGACCTCCCTCTTGAAGCGCAACTCCTGCGGCAAGGCCCTGGAGATCGCCCGGACGGCCAGGGACATGCACGGCGGCAACGGTATCAGCGACGAATTCCACGTGGTGCGCCACATGCTGAACCTGGAAGTGGTGAATACCTACGAAGGCACCCACGACATCCACGCCCTCATCCTGGGCCGGGCCCAGACCGGCATCGCCGCCTTCGCCAACTGACAGAAGCGCCAGCTGAGATAGAATCCAGGGACCAAATCAAAGGCCGACCATGAAAAGAAGCGCCATCGCCATCACCATTCTTGCCGCCCCCCTACTGCTGGGCGGCTGCGACCAGGTCCAGAGCAAGCTGGGCATCGAGGACCAGGCGGCCAAGGCCGCCAAGCTGGAGGCCGAAGGCAAGGCCGTAGGCGGCGCCTGCCGCCAGTCCGGCCGCGCCATCGAGGATTGCTACAGCGTCTATTACTGGCTGCCCAAGGACGCGGTGTACGGCGGCTGGCGCGAGATGGACGTGTACATGCGGGAAAACCAGATCCAGACCATCGCCCCCACCCTGCCCCCGGCGCCGCCGCCGGAAGACCCGAAAAAGAAGAAGACCAAGAAGAAGGCCGACGCCGAAGCCGCACCGGCCGATAGCGCCGCCGAAGCGCCGAAGGAAGGGGCCAAGGAAGCCGCCAAGGAAGGCGAGGCGGCCAAGCACTGAGCGCCGTCTGCCGCCCCCCAGAGAAGCCCGTTCCGGCCCTGTCCGCAACGGGCTTTTTGCTGCCCGCCGATCCGGTGCCGCAATGCTGACTCCGGGCAGTGCGAGGGCAGCCGCCAGCGCCACCGCGCCTTCCATGGTGACCGCCGCAACGACAAGGGCGCCACCGGGGCGCCCTTGTGCCATGACGCGACAGCCGCTCGCCACCCTACAGGGCGGGGTTGGGATAGCGCTGGTGCACGGCGTCGATGTCGGCCTGGATGGCGCGCCACTGCTCGGCCCCGGGCCGCCGTTCCCAGGCCTCCAGGTTTTCCTCCAGCTGGGCCAGGGAGGTGGCGCCGATGATGGTGCTGGTGACGCCGGGCCGGTTGTAGCAGAAGGCCAGGGCCAGCCCGGTCATGGAAAGGCCGTGGCGGGCGGCCAGCTCCCGGTAGGCGGCCAGGGCCGGCGGCACATTGACCTTCTCGTAACGCTGGCCGAAACCGGGGAAGGCGGTGATGCGCCCCGCCGCCTTGGCATCGGCCAGGTACTTGCCGGAGAGATGGCCGAAGGCCAGGGGCGAATAGGCCAGCAGGGACACCCGCTCCCGGAAGCAGACTTCGGACAGGCCGCCGGTGTCGTAGAGGCGGTTGATCAGGTTGTAGGCGTTCTGGGTGGAGGCGATGGCCGGCAGGCCGTGCTCCCGGGCCAGGCGCAGGAATTCCATGACGCCCCAGGGATGCTCGTTGGAGACGCCCACCTGGCGGATCTTGCCCTCCTGCACCAGCACCGCCAGGGCCTCCAGGGTTTCCCGCAGGGGCGTGGACTCCCGTTCCTGTTCCGGCTCGAACTGCCACTGGCCGAACATGGGCTGGTTGCGGGCCGGCCAGTGCAGCTGGTAGAGGTCCACGTAGTCGGTCTGCAGGCGCTGGAGGGAATCCTCCAGGGCGCGGCGCAGATTGGCCAGATCGAAAGCCAGGGGGCCGCCGCGGATCCACTCCATCCTGCGGGCGGGGCCGGCGGCCTTGGTGGCGATCACCACCTGGTCCCGGGCCTGGCGCTTGAGCCAGGAGCCGACGATGCGCTCCGTGGCGCCGTAGGTCTCGGCCCGGGCGGGCACCGGATACATCTCGGCGGTGTCGATGAAATTGATGCCGGCGGCGACGGCCCGGTCCAGCTGGGCGTGCCCTTCGGCCTCGCTGTTCTGCTGGCCGAAGGTCATGGTGCCGAGGCAGACGGCGGAAACCTTGAGCTCGCTGCGGCCCAATGCGCGATATTCCATGCTGTGCTCCGTAGAGGGGGTACGCCATTCTAGCGGCTCGTCCCCACTATTCAGAGCGGGTCGGGTTTCCTATACTCGGCGCATATCCAGGCACGGCCCCGCCAACGAAGGGCCGGCGCTGCCTTCCCGCCCACCGACCGAGGACCGCCATTCCATGACCACTCCCCAGAACACCCACCGCTGGCGCTTCTTCCGCGCCGGGGGCTTCGACCAGGTGCGCCTGGACCGGGCCGAGGACCTGCTGCACCTGGACCAGCTGGACCAGAAGCTGTGGGTCGCCCTCTCCTGCCCCATCCAGGGCCTGGAGTTCGACCGCCGCACCCTGGAGCTGATCGACACCGACCGGGACGGCCACATCCGCGCCCCGGAACTGATCGCCGCCCTGCACTGGACCGGCGCCCTGCTCAAGGACAAGGCCCTGCTCGGCGCCGGCGCCGCCACCCTGCCCCTGGACGCCATCGACGACAGCAGCGAGGAAGGCCGCCAGGTGCTGGCCGCCGCCCGGCGCATCCTGCAGAGCCTGGGCAAGGGCGAGGCCGCCAGCATCACCCCGGCCGACACCTCCGACATCGCCGCCATTTTCGCCGCCGCCCGCTTCAACGGCGACGGCATCGTCACCCCGGCCAACTGCCAGGACGAGGCCCTGGCCGCCCTGGTGCAGGAGATCATGGAGCGCATCGGCAGCGACACCGACCGCAGCGGCGAGCCCGGCGTATCCCAGGCCCAGGCCGAGCGCTTCCTGGCCGAGGCCAAGGCCTGGTGCGAGTGGCAGGCCGCCGCCCGGCAGGATGGCGCCGTGCTGCCCCTGGGCGAGGCCACCGCCGCCGCCCGGGACGCCGTGGCCGCGGTGCGGGCCAAGGTGGAGGACTATTTCACCCGCTGCCGCCTGGCCGCTTTCGACCCCCGGGCCGGCGGCCTCATGAACGGCGCCGAGGACGACCTCAAGGCCCTGGCGACGCGCAACCTGGAAGCGGGGGATGCGGCCATCGCCGCCCTGCCCCTGGCCCGCATTGAAGCCGGCCGCCCCCTGCCTCTGGAAGGCGGCCTCAACCCGGCCTGGAGCGCTGCCGTAGCCACCCTGGCCAGCGCCGCCGTGACGCCCCTGCTGGGCCAGCGGCAAGCACTGACGGAGGCCGACTGGCAGGCCCTGCTGGCCAGGCTGCAGGCCCATGAGGACTGGCTCGCCGCCCGGGTCGAAACCCCGGTGGCCGAGCTGGGGCTGGAGCGGCTGCAGGCCATCCTCGCCGGCAACCTGCCGGCGCGCCTGCTCGCCCTCATCGCCGAGGACGCCGCCGTGGCCCCCGAATTCGAGGCCATCAGCAGCGCCGACCGGCTGGTGCATTACGTGCGCGACCTGGCCCTGCTGGCCAACAACTTCGTCTCCTTCCGCGACTTCTACACCCGCCGCGGCAAGGCCATGTTCCAGGCCGGCACCCTGTACCTGGACGGCCGCAGCTGCGAACTGGTGATCCCGGTGAACGACGCCGCCAAACACGCCGCCCTGGCCGGCCTCTCCCGCATCTGCCTGGTCTATTGCGACTGCCAGCGCGGCGGCGAAAAGCTCTCCATCGCCGCCGCCTTCACCGCCGGCGATTCGGACCAGCTGCTGGTGGGCCGCAACGGTGTCTTCTACGACCGCCAGGGCCGGGACTGGAACGCCACCATCAGCAAGATCGTGGACCACCCCATCAGCATCCGCCAGGCCTTCTGGTCGCCCTACCGCAAGGTGGCGCGCATGATCGGCGAGCAGTTCCAGAAATTCGCCGCCGCCAAGGCCGCCGCCGTGGAGCAGCAGTCCGCCTCCCTGGTGGCCGACGGCGCCAAGAAGGTGGAAAGCGCACCCGCCGCCCCGGCTGCGGCCAAGCCGGCACCGACGCCCTTCGACGTGGGCAAGTTCGCCGGCATCTTCGCCGCCCTGGGCCTGGCCGTGGGCGCCATCGGCACCGCCATCGCCTCGGTGGTCACCGGCTTCCTCGGCCTCTCCTGGTGGCAGATGCCCATCGCCGTGGCCGGCCTCATGCTCATGGTCTCCGGCCCTTCCATGCTGCTGGCCTGGTTCAAGCTCAGGAGCCGCACCCTGGGGCCCCTGCTGGACGCCAACGGCTGGGCGGTGAATGCCCGGGCCCGCATCAACATTCCCTTCGGCACCGCCCTGACCCAGTTGGCCAAGCTGCCGGATGGTGCCGAGCGGGCCCTCACCGACCCCTACGCCGACAAGCGCCGGGTGTGGCCCTGGGCCCTGACCTTCCTGGTGCTGCTGGCCGTCTTCGCCTGGGTGGTGCTGCGGGGCCACGTCTGATGGGCGCGGGCCGCCCGTGACGGCAGGCACCTCCCTCCTCGGCCTGCTGACCGCCCTGCTGGGCGGCATCGGTCTCTTCCTGCTGGGCATGACCATGCTCACCGACGGCCTCAAACTGGCCGCCGGGCGGGCCCTGGAGCGCATCCTGGCGGCGTGGACGCGGACCCGCCTGCACGGCCTCATCACCGGCATCTGCGTCACCGCCCTGGTGCAGTCCTCCACCGCCATGACCGTGGCCGCCATCGGCTTCGTCAATGCGGGCCTGCTCAGCTTCGCCGCCGCCCTGTGGGTGGTCTTCGGCTCCAACCTGGGCTCCTCGGTGACCGGCTGGCTGGTGGCCTGGATCGGCTTCAAGATTTCCATCGACGCCTTCGCCCTGCCCTTCATCGGCATCGGCATGGCCCTCAAGCTCACCGGCGAAGGCACCCGGCGCAGCGGCCTGGGCATGAGCCTGGCCGGCTTCGGCCTGCTCTTCCTCGGCATCGAGCTGCTCAAGGACGGCTTCGCCGGTCTGGGGCCGGACGCCCTGCCGCGTCTGGGCAGCGACCCGGGCGCCCTGGCCCTGGCCATCCTCATCGGCATCGCCCTCACCGTCATCCTGCAGGCCTCCGCCGCCACCCTGACCCTGGCCCTGACAGCGGTGGCCGGCGGCATGCTGCCCCTCACCGCCGCCGCGGCCCTGGTCATCGGCGCCAACGTGGGCACCACCCTCACCGGCATCGTCGCCGCCATCGGCGCCACCGCCAACGCCAAACGCCTGGCCGCCGCCCACGTCTTCTTCAACGTCGCCACCGCGGTGGTGGCCGCCGCCCTGCTGGTGCCCCTGCTGTGGCTGTCAAAGGCCATCGACCTGGGGCTGGGCGACGGCGACGACCCGGTGACCCAGCTGGTGATTTTCCACACCCTCTTCAACGCCCTCGGCGTGGTGCTGATGGGCCTGCTCTCCCGCTGGCTGGTGCCCTTCCTGCTGTCCCGCTTCGCCTCCACCGAAGACAACGCCGCCCATCCCCGCTACCTGGACCGCAACGTCGCCACCGTGCCCCAGCTGGCGCTGCAGGCCCTGCGCCGGGAACTGGCCCGGGTCGCCCACCTGGCCCTGGAACTGGGGAACCTGGCCTGCCGCCACCTGCAACAGCAGGCCCCGGCCGACGCGGTGCAATTCACCCGCCGCCTGGAAGTGATCGAAAAGCTCCAGGCCGAGATCGGCCGCTTCGTCGGCGAAGTCAGCCGCCGCCAGGTGCACCGGGACCAGGCCGAACAGCTGCCCGAGTTGCTGCGCATCGCCAACTACTACGACACCCTGGCCCGGGTCATGTACCACGTGGCTCTCAGCGGCCAGGCCGGCCCCCGGGTCCTCAGCAGCCCCAACCGGGACGAACAGACCGACCTGCTGGCCGCCGTCGCTCCCGTGCTGGTCTCGGCCCAGGCCTTCTTCGGCGCCGCCGACCCGGACTGCGGCGAGGCCCCGGAGAACATCGCCCTGCGCGCCGAAGAGGCCCGGGACAGCTTCGAGGACACCTACCAGCGCAGCAAGGCCGCCCTGCTCCAGGCCGGGGCCGGCGGCACCGACGTCAATGCCATGTACGACTGGCTGGCCTGCCTCAGCGACCTGCGCCGCGCCGTGGCCCAGGGCTTCAAGGCCAGCCAGCGCTTCGCCTCCCTGCCCGAGCTGAAGGAACCGGCCCTGGACAGCGAGTCGGAAGACTGAACATTCCAAGGAGAAACCCCATGCTGTTCCACGACCTCTTCCGCCACGAACCCAACCAGCGCCGCATCGCCGCTGGCGACTTCCTCTTCCGCGCCGGCGACCCAGGCGACGCCCTCTACGTCCTCCTCGATGGCCACGCCCGGGTGCTGGTGGGCGAGCGGGCGGTGGACGAAGTGGAAGCCGGCGCCATCCTCGGCGAAATGTCCCTGGTGGAACGGCTGCCCCACTCCGCCAGCGTCCTCGCCGTGAGCGACTGCACCTTCGCCGCCATCGACGAAAAGCGCTTCCACATCCTCATCGCCCAGACCCCCCACTTCGCCACCGAAGTCATGCGCATCATGGCCCACCGGCTGCGGGCGACCAATCAGTTGCTGAGTCAAGAGTAATATGACTCTGAGTTAAATTTTTTGTTTAGAGTATCGATCTCACACCAATTAAGAGTTCCTGAGACCTTCGTCACCGCTATGGATAAAAAGGATGCAATTACTCTTTATGAAAAACTGTATTTTCATGAAATCGATGCTCGTGAAAAATTAAACGCGCGGTTGCAGACTCCTCTGACCCTCATCGTTTCTTTTGTTGGCGTTCTCGCCTTCATGCTTCAAAACTATGAGCACCTAGGTTTTTCAACAGCCGCCATAGTGTTTTTACTGTTACTGGGACTTGCTACCACAGCATTAGCATTCGCTACATTTTTCTTTATTCGATCTTGGTACAACAACACCTACTCTTTTGTTCCTGCAGCAATAGAAACAGAACTCTATAGAGAGACACTAAAGAAGACATACGCACAATATGAAAATGGAGAACAACTGGCAGCAGAGCATTTTTCTGACTACTTGATGAATTACTATGTACAAGCATCTTCCGAGAACACTAAATGCAATGACCGTCGCTCAATTTATCTTCACAAAACCAGTGGAGCTTTGATTGCTACTGCTGCAGTAGCATTCTTGGCATTTATTGCGTTTTATCTCGGCGGACTTGATAAATCAAAAATTAATAAAGCAACTGAAGTATCCATAATCTCCCCAGTTACTATCAACGGAGGCAACATGGCAAATACTCCTTCTAAGCCCGCCCCACCAC